>NZ_ALVC01000004.1:0-54940 GCF_000293195.2 Sphingomonas sp. LH128 | reverse complement strand
CCCGCGCGGCGATGGTGCCCGCCGACATGGACTGGTCCGACATCGGCAACTGGCAGGCGCTGCACGAGGCGCTGGAGACTGACGCCGACGGCAATTCGGTGCGCGGTTCGGGCACGGTCGAGTTGGTCGATTGCCGGGGTGTGCTGGTCGACAGCGACGGCCCCCGCGTCTCGGTGATCGGGCTGGAGGACGTGATCGTCGTCGTCGACGGCGACGACATCATGATCACCACGGTTGCGGGCGTGCAGAAAGTGGGCAAGCTCGCCGGTGCCGTCAACCAATAGGCGTTGAGCGAAAGGCGCTTGTGCCTGACCTCAAAGTTTCCCAATGGCGGGGCATGGCAGTGTACGGCCGATTGGTCATCACAAGGTCGGTTTCTGCGATATCACGGAGGCCGTTTCATGAACCTTCTGATCATCGGGTTTCTCACCGGTTCTTAAAGGATGTCGAATGAAGAAAATCGTTGCGTTCGATCTCGACGGTACTCTGGCGCTGAGCAAGCAGCCGCTGACGGAGGAGATGGCGGAGCTTCTCGCTCAGTTGCTCACCGTTGCGCAGGTGGCCGTCATTTCGGGCGGCGACTGGCCGCAGTTCGACAAGCAGGTCGCCAGCCGTCTCCCCGCGCATGCCGATCTCTCGCGCTTGTGGATGATGCCGACCAGCGGCGCCAAGCTCTACCTGCATGGCGACGGCGCGTGGTCGCCGGTCTATGCCGAACTGTTCACCGAGGAGCAGAAGCAAGAAATCCTCGACGCGTTCGACGCCTCGCTCGCCGCCACCGGCTTCACGCCCGAGGAGACCTGGGGTGAGCGTATCGAGGATCGCGGCAGCCAGATCACCTTCTCGGCACTGGGCCAGCAGGCCCCGCTGGAGGCGAAGGAGCACTGGGATCCGGACTTCGCCAAGCGTAAGGTGATCCAGGCTGATCTCATCAAGCGCCTTCCGGGCGTGTCGATCAACCTCGGCGGTGCGACTTCGGTGGATGTGACTCAGCCCGGCGTCGACAAGGCCTGGGGTCTGCGCCGCCTTGCCGAGCGCAGCGGGGTGGCGGAAGCCGACATGCTGTTCATCGGCGATGCGATCTTCCCGGGCGGCAACGACTATCCGGCCAAGGCGATGGGCCTCGACACCGTCTGCGTGCGTGATCCGGCCGATACCGCCAATGTGATCACAGCGATCGTCGCCTGCCAGAAGGCGGGCTGAGAGGGCTCGCCCGGAGTGCCGGACGCGGGCATGGTACAGGCCTAATGCCCGCTTTCTACCTCACCTTTCTGGCCGTCCTGCTGGCGGGGCTCGGCGCGCGTGATCAAGTCACGATCGCCGGGCTCGCGCTCGGTCAGGGACGGCGTCCGGCCGTGCTGGTCGTGGCAATCCTCACCAGCATCGCGACAGCGACGCTGGCGGCCTATGCGGCTGCGCTCATGCTCGTCCAGTTACCGCCGCCCGCGCGCACCATTTTCGCGGCCATCGCCCTCGGTATGGCCGGGCTTGAATCCATGGTGCTAGCGCCCCGCCGCGATCCGCGCGAGCCGACCAGCTCGCTTGGCGCGCTCGCACTGGTATTGCTGGCGCATCAGCTCACAGATGCGCCGCGCTTTCTCGTTTTTGGCATGGGTGTGGGACTTGCCGGTCCATGGCCGGCAGGAGCCGCCGGAGCTATAGGAGGCACGATGCTTGTCGCTTTTGCGTGGGCGAGGCCCGACCTTCTGGCGACGCCGGTGGCGCATGGGATGCGCCGGGTGGTCGGCGCCGTACTGCTGGTCACGGCGATCACCGTGTTCCTCCGGCAAATCGGCATTCTGTGATCGATTTTTGCAATCGAACCTATGCTTTCCAATCGCGTTTCTTGGGCTTAGTTCTGTTCACAACACGACAAATCGAGGGAATCCAAACATGACGTCCAAGGACAACTCGCAGGCCGCGCTCATTGACAGCCTCAACGGGCTTTTGGCGGACACTTTCGCGCTCTACGTGAAGACCAAGAATTTTCACTGGCATGTCCGGGGCCCGCAGTTCCATGACCTGCATCTGCTGTTCGATGCCCATGCGACCGAGATCTTCGGCCTGACCGACCTCATCGCCGAGCGGGTGCGCAAGCTCGGCGGCAAAACCCTGACCTCGATCGGGGCGATCGGCGCCAAGGCCACCATCAAGGACGAGGACGACACCAGCCTCGACGCGATGGCGATGGTCAAGGCGTTGTTCGAGGACAATACCGCCTATGTCGCGACCCTGAAGGCGACCAAGGAATTGGCCGGTGAAGCCGGCGACAACGCCACCGACGGGATCATCGACGACTGGACTGACCAGGCCGAGCAGCGCGCCTGGTTCCTGCGTGAAATTCTCGCCTGACCCATTCCGCAGTGGGCAAGGGAGCGCCACGGCGCTCCCCGCGCTCAGAGCGAAATGATCGAAGGCGCAGGCGGCGTCGCTATTGCCATGCGGTTCGCCGAGGGCGTGAGCGCGGCGGTGGGCATCCCGGATGATATCGCCGGCCCCGGCCGTGCGCGCTCCTCGCGCATTTACGATATTTGACCTGCGTGTTGCAGAAGCACTGTGGTCGTGGCCGCGCCAGTAACCAATAGGCTGACGCAAGTTGCCGCTGAAATTTCAATACACAAATGGGCGCATTTCCTGCGGGGCGACATGGGCGTGTCCATTTGCTGGAACACCAACAACGCACATATCCGGCAAAAATATTGACTTTACAAATTTTAAGGATCTACCGCCTGCAAGACTTTCACACATATCCTTCTTCGGCGAAAAAGCGCAGCGGATTATGCCAAATTAGGCAGAAACCCATTTTTTCCTCTGATCGAGGATCTACTTTTCACACGCTAATTTTGCCGTGATCTTTAGCTAATTCAAAATATGCACAGCGATTCATCGCTGGCAGAGCACGCTTTATCCATGCGCGCTTGAGTTGCGATGGACCTTTCCGCACCCATTGTGCACTGCAGCGAATAGTGTCCGATCTTCCCGGCCAACTTGAATGTATGCTGCAGGTCACTTCGGTGAAATCAGGGCGGCAGTGAGGATCCCTTTCTCGACGTCGAAAGGATATTTATGATCAAGAAAACTCTGCTCTCTCTGAGCGTCGCGGCGATGGTTGCCGCTCCTGTGGCGGCCCAGGCTGGCACCACCGCTTCGGCTTCGGTTGGTAAGATTTCCAACCTCAGCGGCGTTGGCGCTCGTCAGTCGTCCGTTGTTAAGAAGAAGAACAACGCTGAATCCGGCACCATCATTCTCGCCGCTCTTGGCGTGGCTGCGGTAGGCGCTGGCATCTACGTCATCGCTGACGATGATAACAAGTCGAACGGCTCCTGATCTTTTTCGGGAACGCAGACTAAGAGTGGGATGGCCGGGGCGGCATACCGCCCCGGCCATTTCGTTTTGTGCAGGCTTTCGTACCGAGCAGACAAGTTGCCAAGTCGTCACGTAGGTCACTGGCCTGGGCATGGGCCGGAATTGTGAGGGCATCCAGGCGGAGCCCCGTCAGGCGCGCACCAGACGAGTCGGAAGGAGAGGGGGCGGGTGGTGGAACACCTCAACGAGTAAGGGCCCGCTACTTCGAGGTGCGCCTGTCGCCGTTGACCCCCGGCCTGTGACGTACCCCTGTCTCACGGCACCCGCGCCGCCAGAAGTACTGGTACCGGCGCCGGACATCAACATTGCCGCGCAGGCAATATTCGCCGAATGGGGTACGCCCAGATCAGTTGGGGCGAGGCGCAAAACACTTTGCCTCACAGACGATCCCCGCCGCACCTTTCAATGCCCGGCGCCGGGGCAGCAACGTCTGATCCGCACGCTCGACGGGGGTGGCTCGGCGCACGGCGCTTCACGAGCGCGAGCGTAAGGATCTGAGAAAGCCCATCAGCCTGTGCTTGCGTCGATGCGTCGTCATCAACTCGTCGAGATAGTGATGCCACTCGGCGGTTCTGCCGAGCGTTATGAACCCGCACGCAGCCCGCTCGAGCCAGAAAGCGGCAAGGTCGTATCGGCTCGAGTGCCCGCTCTCGATGATGGGGGACGCCATCTTCACCGCAAAACCGGCAGCCCATTCAGGGCGGGCCTTGAGCGCGGCATTGGTTAGCCTAACGAGCGCTTCGTCGCGGGCATAATGCAATCGTGGGTTGGCGTGTTCGATGCTTGCGATCGCGTCATCGAGCCTACCTTCATCAAGCAGGATGTCGATGCGGTCGACGGCGTAAGCGGCGGCGATCAGGCGACCGAGCAGTTCTTCTCGCACTGTGTCCCACTGATGGGGCTCGCAGATTTTCGCAGTCGCTCTAAAATCCTCGCGGGCCAGGCTCGTTTCAAACGCGCCGATGGCGGCTAACACCGCCTTTGCGGGCTGACCTGCGAGCGCCGCCCGATCTCGCACCCAGCGACACAGCGTCAGCCATGCGTGAGCGCTTGTGTGGACCGCCGTATCGGGATCAGGCGGCATCGACAGGCCCTAGCCGCCAAGATCGAGCGCGACGTCACACCGCCCGGTGTCCCACACGGCCTTGGCAAGTCCGAGAACATCTTCGGGCGCGCGCAAATGGGTTCTGGCAACGTCCATGGCGTCCTCGATCCGGTCAAGGCGTACCAGCATTCCTGCATGCGCTGGGAAATGCTTCGCGGCGGATGAAAAACGCAGGAACTCCTGGTGGCGATCCATCACGTCCAGCGCCGATAGCCGGACTGCGGTAAGCCGCTCCTCATCGGCATCGCTGCTGCCGATCAGCGGCCAGGTCGAGCCACGACCGGCCAGGAGATCATCGAGGCCGGGGTCGTCCCATCGGCGCGAAGCGGCGGCGATGGCCAGCTCGAATGCACCGCTATCGCTGTATTTGGCAATTTCGTGCTGGCAGCGGCTGAGCGAGTCGCAGGCATCGTCGCAGGACTCCCGGGTGACGCTCTCGAGAAGAACGGCAACCGCAATCCGCTCGTTGAGAATCGCCAGCAGGTCCTCGAAGCAGCCATCGCGCTCGTCGCAATTGCCTGCGACCTCGGCGAGCCCTCGCGCCAGAGGGATCAGGATCGCCAGCGCACTGACACCGTCTTTCGCGGTAAGCAATGTGTTCGCCTGCGCAACCAGTTCATCGAGTGCTTCGTAGTCGACTTCGAACAGGGTATCGTGCCGATAGCCTCCTCGGAATTCCACGAACGGTGGCGCGAGCAATGCGGCAATCCGCGCTTCGAATGGTGCCGGATCCAGCCCGGCACCGTCATTCAGCGAGTTCTGGATAGCCAGTTGCGCCGCGAGCCAGGTCTTGAACCGGTCGTCGTCGCGTGCATGGCCGTCAATGAGGTCAATCAGTGCTGCGTGGCTGAGCCTCTCGAGCTCGGTCCTGATATCGCTGCTCAAGCGGGTTCACCTGTCGTTGGCGTTCTTATTGTCGGCCTGCCCACCGGTGCGCCGCGAAGGGAAGACCGGTGCCAGGGATTTCATCGCCGCGTCGAAATCCTCTTCCATGTCGATACCCATCGCGATGGCGGAGATCATGGGTTCAACGGCGCGCATGACCAGATCCTCACCCATCAGGTGCGACTGGTAAATCAGTTCATGCAGATCGTGACGCTTCTCCTCGATCTCGTCGGGACCGCCATCACTTGCGGAAAGTGCGAGCATGATCGCAAGGCTTTCACTTTTGCGCAAAGGAACGACGATCCCGAAGCCGACATACCAGGGGCCAAGGTCCACGAAGCGACCCGCTATCAGCACTTCGCCGATCACTTGTACCTGCTGGGCTAGCGCATGATCCATGATATGGATGGGGCGCTGGCGATCCAGCAAATCCAGTGCGTGTACACCCCCGTCCTTGTGACGACCGATCACGCGAAAGATCGAGAAAATGGCTGCAGGCAGGCGCGCAGCGATCGCGGATTTGAGTGGATCGCGCTTGACCGGCAGCTTGCCGGCGATCCGGTCGATAGCGCGGCGCGCGCGTAGCGGATCGCGCCGCGAGAACAGAGCGGTGTCGCTCAGCATTTCTATGGCCGCCGTGTCATCTTCATCGAGGCCGCCGAGATCGAGGACCTCCCACGCGAACCTGCGATCAGCCTGCGTCAGCTTGACGACACACAAGTCAAGAACGTCGTTGAACGCCTGCCGCACTGCCGCATAGCCGGTCACTGCGATGACCTCGCTCTCGGTCTCCAAAGCCGCCATTGGGTGCCTTTCCTCGACTACGGCGTCGTTTCTGACCCGGAAGTTTCGTCATTTCCAGAGCTGAACAGCGATCTGAACGCGTTTTCCGCAGCGGCATCACCCTCCTCGGTGAACCACACCGACTTGCGTCGCCGTGCGGGGTCGGAAATGAGCCCGCGCTCGTGAAGGCGGTTCATCGTTGCCCAGTCGAAGCCTTTCCACGCCACGCCCGTTACGTGCTGGTTGAGCCAAAGCAATGCGAGTATGGCTTCATCCACCTTGTCCTTGGCAATCTCCATGCTTCTCGTCCTGGCGCGCGTATGGCTAAAGGCCGCATTGCCGCTCGTGCCTGATCGCGCGAACTTGGCGGCCACAAAAACTCCGTCGTCTGGCAATGAGACGATAGCATGACGACGTCAGGAGGGGAAACCTCGGTCCTGACGATTGCCGGAGCATCACGTGGCGCGGGAGCTCGTAGCTGGGGCGGCGAGGCGATGCATCATCCCTACGGGTAAGCGATACAACGAACTGTGCCGGGCCGGATCCGATCAAGCCGCACATGCAACCAGATGTCAGGAGCTTCGCAAGGGTGCCGCGCGGCTTGCAAGGGGTTCAGGAAGGGCGGGAGAAGCCAATCGGCCGGAGAAGCCGGCGATAACGCCACTGACGGTATTATCGACGACCGGGCCGACCAAGCCGAGCAGCGCGCCCGGTTCCTGCGCGAGAATCTCGCTTGGCCCATTCCGCAGCGAGCGGCGGAGTGCTAGGGCGCTCCCTATGCTCAACGTCGAAATGATCGAAGGCGCCGACGACGCTGCCATCGCCACCTGGTTTGCCGCGCGCCTGCGCAGTGCGCTGGCTATATCTACCGAGATCGCCGTGACCGTGCCGGGCGGCTCCACGCCTTTCCCGATCTTCGAGCGGCTTGCGGCCGAGGATCTCCCGTGGCCGCGCATTGCGGTGTGGCCGGGCGATGACCGCATCGTTGCCGAGGACCATCCCGCCAGCAACGTTGGCAAGATCCGCGCCCGGCTCGAGCCCGCCGGTGCGAGGATCGTCCCGCTGACCGAGGATGCGACGCCGCCGCATTTCGCCATCGCATGGCTGGGGATGGGCGGCGATGGTCATATCGCCTCGCTGTTCCCCAATACCGACCCCCAGGTCGATGATGCGCTGCCGGTTCGTCGGCTAACCCCCGATCCGCTCCCTCCCGAGGCGCCGTTTGATCGGGTGAGCCTCACCATCCCCTCGCTCATCGATAGCGACGAGATCGTGTTCGTCATCCGGGGTGCCGACAAGCGCGCGGTATTCGACGCGGCGATTGCCGGGGAGCATGACCTGCCCGTCGCCCGCCTGCTGCGTACAACTAGCGCGAAAGTCACTTGCTTCTGCTGATCCGTTTGCCCGCGCCGCTGCACCGGGCGCTCTACCGGGCGGCGCATGCGATACGCGTGAAGGTCTGGCGCGTATGGCGTCCGCGCCTCGACGGGGTGCGCATACTGGCGCTCGATGCGGATGAGCGCATCCTGCTGGTACGCCATTCCTATGGCTCGGACAAATGGATGCCGCCTGGAGGCGGCCTCAAATCCGGCGAGGACCCGGTCGCCGCTGCGGTGCGTGAAACTCTGGAGGAGACCGGCTGCGCACTCGTTGGCGCGCGCTTGCTGACAGTGAGCACCGAGGAACTGCACGGCAGCCGCAATGTTGTGCGGGTCGTGCGCGGGGCCGCCCGCGGCGAGCCGCGCGCCGATGGGCGCGAAATCGTTGAGGCGTGCTTCTTCGCCCTGGATGACTTGCCGCAGCACATGCCGCGTGGGCTGGCGGAGGAGATCAGGCACTGGGCGGCAGTTTGACAAGGCGTGCTGGCGACGCGCCCTTGTGCAAGGGAAGGCTGCTGGTCTGGAGGTTCGCAATTCGCGGGCGCCGCAGCGCGAAGCCGCTGCCTGGATGACATCCGATTTACGAGAACGGTCATCATCGTCAGTTATCATGTCACCAATATACACACTGGTGATAATGCGATGAGCCCGCGCTACGGTCGCAAAACGGCAGTGACAACGTGGTTGATTGTCCCAGTACCCGGCCATTTTCAGGGCTGGTATCCAGCGAGCCGGATGAACAATTTCCCGGCATCAGAGCTAATGAAGTTGCAAAGCTTGCGTTTTCACTTTGCGCGCCTTGCTCGGGAACTCGGCAGTCAGATTTCCATTGGTACCCGTCGCTACCGCGTGAAGGGCTACCTTCCAAGCCAGTTTGCCGTCGAAATGGGGCCCGAGCCGTACCTTGCCAAGCCACTGGGCGCCGCGATGGCTTCGCGGGCTGGCCCGATCGTTGATGTCGGAGTGAACAAGGGGCAGACGTTGCTGCGCATCCTGTCGATCGACGCGGACAGAGAATATGTCGGATTCGAGCCGCAGTCTGCATGTTGCGCGCTCGCTCAGCTTTTCATCAAGGACAACGCCCTTCGTAACGTGACGGTGGTCGGCGTTGCGCTCAGCGACAGTGATTGCCTCCTGCCGTTCTACGCGGAGGGGGCTTACGATGAAATGGGGACGCTCGATGTGCAATCGAGGGCTCGGTATGTTGACACTGTGCCGCCCCAGTTCGTTCCGGCGCGCAAAGGGGACGGGGCGTTGCAGGATCTGAACGTGCTCGCGCCGGCCATTATCAAGGTCGGTGTCGAAGGTGCCGAACTGAGCGTATTCCGGGGCTTGTCCGAAACGATCGCACGCGCCCGGCCGATCTGCTTCTTTGAGGTATTGCCGAATTATATGGGCGACGATCGGGAAGCCATCGATAAGGATGTTGCCGCGGCCAATCGCGAGAAGGCGGGAGCAATTTTCCAGTTCTTTCGGGATTCAGGATACCGGATTTACCAGATCGACCTTGCGGGCGAGGAATCGCCGATCGATGCTTTCGATCTCGACAATCCGGGCGCTTTTCTCGGAAGCGACTATGTTGCCCATCCTGTGTAACTGATACGAGGATGCGTGCCCTGTGATCGGCGCGAGCGGCCGCTTCGTGCACCTCTGATCCCGAATGCCGGACGGGATTGACTTGCGACGAACCGCCCGTGGGCAAGCGTGCAAGCGCAAGGTCTTCCATGTCGGCGCTGAGCCCCGTAATGTCAGGGGATGCGTATTCGCTCCCTTCTGCTCGCCGGCCTGCTGATTCCGCTCGGTCCGTCCATTTCCGCCCAAAGTACGCCGCAGCCCACCCGCATCCTCGACGCGAAGAGCGCGCAGCGGTTAGCGGCGAACAAGGGGCTGGCGCTGCAGTGGATCGACTGGAACACGCGCGGCACGGCAGTGGTGCGGCAGGACGATGGCGTCTGGAAGCTGCGCGGTGCACAGGCCGAAGCGGGCGGGGCCGGGCGTCTGTTCCTCGACGGCACCATCTCCGAGATTGGCGCAGACTATTTCACTTTCGAGGGCCGCATCGCCATCACCGATACGCCCGATGCCGGACGCCAGTGCGATAAGACGAAAATCTGGCATTTTGCGATAACACAGAATCGCAAGTATTACCGGCTGCGCGAATTCGAATGGTGTGACAGCCTGACGGATTACATCGATATCTATTTTTGAGGTGCCGCGAGGCAGCATAAAAAACCCCGCCTGGATCGCGCCAGGCGGGGTTTTCGTTTCGGCATCCGACGCGCCGGGTCGGATCAACTCGCGGCGAGGTTGCGCAGCACGTACTGCAGGATGCCGCCGTTGTTGAAGTATTCGACCTCGTTGGCGGTATCGATGCGGCACAGCGCGATGAACGTGAACTGGGTGCCGTCGGGGCGGGTCACCTCGACTTCCACGTCCTGGCGCGGCTTCAGGCTGGCAACGCCCTTGATGGTGAAGGCGCAGTCGCCGTTGAGGGCCAGGCTGTGGCGGCTCTCGCCGTCCTTGAACTGCAGCGGCAGCACGCCCATGCCGACGAGGTTGGAGCGGTGGATGCGCTCGAAGCTTTCGACGATGACCGCGCGCACGCCCAGCAGGTTGGTGCCCTTGGCCGCCCAGTCGCGCGAGGAGCCGGTGCCGTATTCCTTGCCGGCGATGACCACCAGCGGCGTGCCTTGCGCCTTGTACTTCTGCGCGACGTCGTAGACCGCGCCAGGCTCCTCGCCGAAGCGGCTCATTCCGCCTTCGATGCCGGGGACCATCTCGTTGCGGATGCGAATATTGGCGAACGTGCCACGCATCATCACTTCGTGGTGGCCGCGGCGCGAGCCGTAGGAGTTGAAGTCCGCCTTGGCGACCTGGTGCTCCATCAGCCACTTGCCCGCCGGGCTGTCGGCCTTGATGGACCCTGCCGGCGAGATGTGGTCGGTGGTGATCGAATCGCCCAGGATCAGCAGCGGCTTGGCCTCGATGATGTCGGTCACCGGCGCCGGGGTCATCTCCATGCCCTCGAAGTAGGGCGGGTTGGCAACATAGGTGGACCCGGCGCGCCACTTGTAGGTTTCCGAGCCGACCACGTTGATCGCCTGCCAGTGCTTGTCGCCCTTGTAGACGTCGGCGTAACGGGCCTGGAACATCTGGCGGTCGACGGCGGCGGTCATCGTCTCGGCGACTTCGAGGTTGGTGGGCCAGATGTCCTTGAGGAACACATCCACGCCGTCCTTGCTCTTGCCGATCGGGGTGGTGAGGAAGTCCTCCACCACGGTGCCCTTGAGAGCGTAAGCGACGACCAGGGGCGGCGAGGCGAGGAAGTTGGCGCGCACGTCGGGCGAGACACGGCCCTCGAAGTTGCGGTTGCCCGAGATCACCGCGCTGGCGACGAGGCCGTTGTCGTTGATCGCCTTGCTGATCGGCTCGGCCAGCGGGCCGGAGTTGCCGATACAGGTGGTGCAGCCGTAGCCGACGAGGTTGAAGCCGATGTTGTCGAGGTGCGCCTGCAGGCCCGCCTTGTTGAGATAGTCGGTGACGACCTGCGATCCCGGCGCGAGGCTGGTCTTGACCCAGGGCTTGGGCTTCAGACCCAGCTCGTCCGCTTTCTTGGCGACGAGACCGGCGGCCACAAGAACGCTCGGGTTCGAGGTGTTGGTGCAGCTGGTGATCGCCGCGATCATGACGTCGCCGTCACCGATGTCGAAGTCCTTGCCTTCGACGGGGACGCGCTGCGGGGTCTTCTTGTACGTCGCGGCCATATCGGCGTTGAACACGTCGTCCACTTCGGGAAGGGCGACCCAGTCCTGCGGGCGCTTGGGACCGGCGAGCGAGGGCACGACGGTCGACAGGTCCAGCTCCAGCGTGCTGGAGAAGATCGGATCGGGCGCGCCCGGCTCCATCCAGAAACCCTGCTCCTTGGCATAAGCCTCGACGAGGGCGATCTGCTCTTCCTCGCGGCCGGTCAGGCGCAGGTAGTCCAGCGTCTTGCCGTCGATGCCGAAGAAGCCGCAGGTCGCGCCGTATTCGGGGGCCATGTTGGCGAGCGTCGCGCGGTCGGCGAGGCTGAGCGAGGCGAGGCCGGGGCCGAAGTACTCGACGAAGCGGCCGACGACGCCGTGCTTGCGCAGCATCGAGGTGCAGGTGAGCACGAGATCGGTGGCGGTGACGCCTTCCTTCAGCTCGCCCACGAACTTGAAGCCGACGACTTCGGGGATCAGCATCGACACCGGCTGGCCGAGCATCGCGGCCTCGGCCTCGATCCCGCCGACGCCCCAGCCCAGTACGCCGAGCCCGTTGACCATCGTGGTGTGGCTGTCGGTGCCGACGCAGGTATCGGGATAGGCGACCAGTTCACCGTTCTGGTCCTCGCTCGACCACACGGTCTTCGCGATGTTCTCCAGATTGACCTGGTGGCAGATGCCGGTGCCCGGCGGCACCGCATAGAAGTTGGAGAGCGACTTGGAGCCCCACTTGAGGAAGTCGTAGCGCTCCATGTTGCGGGCGTACTCGATCTCCATGTTCTCTTCGAAGGCCTTGGGGTGGCCGAATTCATCGACCATGACCGAGTGATCGATGACGAGGTTCACCGGGACCAGCGGGTTGATCTTGCTGGTGTCGCCGCCGAGCTTGGCGATCGCATCGCGCATGGCGGCAAGATCGACCACGCAGGGGACGCCAGTGAAGTCCTGGAGGAGAACGCGGGCCGGGCGGTACTGGATTTCCTCGCCGGTGACGGGGTTCTTCTGCCAGTCCACTACGGCCTGGATATGCTCGGTGCCGACGGTGAAGCCGCCGTCCTCGAAGCGCAGCAGGTTCTCGAGCAGCACTTTCATCGAGAAGGGGAGGCGGGAAACATCGCCCAGTTTCTCGGATGCCTTGCCTAGCGAGTAGTAAGCGACGGTCTTGCCGCCGACGGTCATGGTGCTGCGGGTGCCGAGCGAGTCCTGTCCGACCTGTGTCATGGTGGGCTTTATCCCCTTTTGTGTAGAGCCTGCCTCGGGGACAACACGATTTGCTGCGTCGTGTTGCAGTGCGACAGGCGGAAATCTCTAGTCCCGGACGTGGGCTCTCGGCGGCCCAAGGTCAAGGGCGCGCGAGGCTAGACTTAGGTGTTGTTTTGGGCGGGGCGCGTGCCGATCCAGCAACCCGTCACGATCAATGCCGCACCTGCCACGATCCCGAGCCCGGGGCGTTCGCCGAACACCATCCAGCCCATGAGCGCGGCCCAGAGAAACCCGGTGTACTCGACCGGCACGAGCACCTGCGCCTCGGCCCGCGCATAGCCCCAGGACAGGAACAGCAGCGCGATGGTGGCGAGCACGGCGCCGAGCAGCGTCCATGCAAGGCTCGCGGCATCGGGCATGGTCCAGTAGAACGGGGCGAACAGGGCGAACAGCACCGTGACATTGAGATTCTGGAACAGCGCGATCTCCACGGGCCCTGCGAGCAGGGCCTGCTTGCGCTGCATGACGAGGTTGAGTGCATAGAATACCGCGGAGAGCACGATGGCGGCGGTGCCCTTGACCGCTTCGGCCCCGTACTGCCCGGCTCCGAAGCGGTCAGCACCGATCACCACCATGCCGACAAGGCCGAGCAGGGCGGCGAAGATAGCGCGCGGCCGGATCGTCTCGCCCAGCAGCAGCGCCGCGAAATAGAGCGCGATGATCGGCGCGAAGAACGAGATCGCCATGCCCTCGGCCATCGGGATGCGCACGAGGCCGTAGAAGAACAGCGCCGCCATCACCGAGGTGACGCAAGAGCGCTGGAAGTGGAACAGTGCCACTTTGCGGGTCGGCGTCGGGCGGCCCTTGGCCAGCCACAGCGGGATCGTCAGCAGCGTTCCGAACAGGTTGCGCAGGAGCAGCGCCGTGCCGACGCCGAGAACCAGCGAGGCGGCCTTCATCGCGGCATCCATGACGCTGAATGCGGCGATCCCGGCGACCACGGCCAGGACCGGGGCCAGCACGGGCAAAGCAGGCGGGTTGGGGGTGAAAGCGGCACGCATGACGCCTGCGCCTCTCGCCCGGCGCAAGGTTGTGCGCAAGCAATTCATCGCCGGGACATGTCGCATCCTTGAAGAATGGCGCGTAAACGGGCACATCTATGCGGCGTGGCGGCAACCTTGGAGAGCGCCGCGCGTCTTCCCCCCAAGGTCTCCATCGGGCAGGTTTCAAGGCAATATGGTGAGTTTCAAGCGCTTCGGTTCCAGCGTCGTCTCGGCGCTGACGCTTCTGGCTGTCGGCGTGCAGCCGGTTCAGGCGCAGAAGATCAAGACCGAGAAGTTGCCCGAGGACCTGCTCCCGCCGACCGTCGCGACGCCGACACCCACGGCCCCTGCGACCGCGAGGCCGGTTCGCCCCGCTGCGGTCCCCACCGCGCAGCCCTCCTCTGCCCCGGGCGCCGTGCCGGTACAGGCGCCGACTGTCTCCTCTCCCATCGTGCAGGAAGTGACGCTGGCCGAGCCTGTCATGCCCTGGACTGTGTCGGATGCGCAGGCGCTGCTCTCCACGATCGGCTACATCGGCAAGGAAGGCCTGATCCCGGCCGACTACCAGCCCGCCGCGCTCAAGGCCGCCATCGCCAAGGGTGAGGGCGATGCGCTCGACGCGCTCGCGAGCCGCGTCTTCGCCTGGCTGATCGAGGACCTGCGCGACGGCCGCACGCCGATGCCTGCGCGCGTCCAGTGGTTCGCGGTCGATCCCGACCAGGACACCATGCCCACCCAGCAGATTATGGCGCAGGCGCTGTCCGACCATGACGTTGCCGGTGTCGTCGCCAAGCTCGCGCCGACCAACCCGGATTATGCCGCGCTCAAGGATGCGCTCAACGCCACGCCGATGGCGCAGAAGGATCGCCGCGCGCTGATCCAGGCCAACATGGACCGCTGGCGCTGGCTCGCCCGCGATCTCGGGACCGTCTACCTGATGACCAACGTGCCGGAATTCCAGCTGCGCCTGGTGGTCAAGAACAAGATCCTGCGCACTTACAAGACGGTGGTGGGCAAGCCTGGTCGTACCGCCACCCCGCAGCTGGCCGAGACGGTCAGCGCGGTCGTGTTCAACCCGACCTGGACGGTGCCGCAGTCGATCGTCAAGGGCGAAGGGCTGGGCGCCAAGGTCATGAACAACCCGAAGTGGGCCGCCAACAACGGGTACAAGGGCTACAAGGCCGAGAACGGGATGATCACCGTCGTTCAGCAGCCTGGTCCCAGCAATGCGCTTGGCCTCATGAAGATCGACATGCCTAACCCGCATGCGATCTACCTGCACGACACGCCCGCGAAGTCCTACTTCAACTCCGACGTGCGTGCCTTCAGCCACGGCTGCATCCGCACCGAGCGCGCGGTGGAACTGGGCATGACGATGGCAATCCTGGGCGCCGGCATGTCCGGCACCGATGCCGCCGAACTGTCGCGCGCGGGCGAGTACAAGA
This sequence comes from Sphingomonas sp. LH128, assembly GCF_000293195.2. NCBI lineage: Bacteria > Pseudomonadati > Pseudomonadota > Alphaproteobacteria > Sphingomonadales > Sphingomonadaceae > Sphingomonas > Sphingomonas sp. LH128. The sequence continues at coordinate 39,985 of NZ_ALVC01000004.1, read as the reverse complement.
AAGTGGCGATGACCCGGACCTTCCCGGTCTATCTCACCTACTTCACCTTCGCCCGTTCGATCGACGGGACGCTGCAGGCGTTCAACGACATCTACGAGCGTGACGCGCCGGTGCTCGCCAGCTTCAAGGCCGCGCGCCAGCTCAAGACCACCCAGCGTGCCAGCGACGAGGCGATCATCCAGCTGGATAACCCGCTGTAAAAGGCATGCCTGGCGAGCGGGAATGGGCCGCCGAGCGGCGCTGCATCCGTGAGCATGCTGGATCAATTCAGCATGGCACGGCCGCTGATGCGGCCCGCTATAAGCGTTAATGCCAGAACTGGTGCGGTGACCCTGCGCGGGCGGAGCTTGTCCAGTTTTTGCTTCGCCATATGTGAAGCCTGCACGTCAGCGCTGCAGGGCGCAACTGCCCAGGGTGCGACCCCGGCCGATCAATCCGCGCTTCGAGCGGCGTATGAGATCAACGCCGCAGCGATGGGGCCGTCCCTTTGCTTGTCGGGCGCGCCGCCGGGCTCCTAAGGCTGAGACGCAAGGAGAGCTGCGATGACTGATCCGAACGACGCCGACCGTATCGATGCTGCTACCAGCCGTATCGTCGACCTCGAGGCTGAACTGGAAGCTTCCGGCACGACAACCCGCGAAGCTGAGGCGTTGGCCCGGGTTCGCGAGGTTCTTCATCAGTGGGTTGATACCGTATCGGCGGTGGTCGCCACACCTGGGGTCGGACGGGTCGTGCTGATTCATGAGAACGGAAGCGAATCGCGCATTGCCTCCCCCGAGCTGCCGTTCCTGCTGGCCGTCCCGGTGACGTTTGGCGCTTTCAGCCAACAGAACTAGCGGTGCCTTGCTCGCCTCGCTGGCACCGCAACAGCGCGCAATGTCTGCGCCGGATTTTGTGGTCCAGAAAGCGACGAGCGTCCCGTCAAACATGATCGATCGGTGTAAATGTTTTGGTGCTATCAATAGGGCGGCCATCGCGTGCGACGCGATAAGCGGCGTTGCGTATCCGGCCCATAGTTCCTAGAATGCCGCGGTGCAGCAATTACTATCATCAATGCGCTTTTTCGTTACGGCGATTGCATTCGCCCTTTGCGGGGCAGCCGCGCGCGCGACGTTCCAGTATGTTGAAACGCGCTGGCAGGTCGTGATTTTCGTGACAATGGCCGCGGTGATGGAGATCAGCGCCGATGATCGCGGTCGCCGTGCCAGCAAACTCCGGTTTGCCGTCAACGCAAGCAGCGCAGCGGCGGCGATCATTGCCGTCAAATGGTACATCGAGGGCGTATCACCGCTGGTTCTGACCTTGCTGCCGTGAACGGGCGCCCGCGTTGCCATTGCCGCGATACCGCTTCGGCAGCGACAATACCGGCTGCACCGAACGACACCTCTCATCGCGATCCGAGCCCCGGCAGGAATGAAACCAGGCGATCCAGGTTCATGTTCCCGTGCCCGTTTGCTGCCCCGGTGCAAATGTGAAGTGGGGCGGAATTACAGCGGTACTGACCCGTTTTTCCTCCTTAAGCGGTCTGGGCCGAATTTTCGTGGTTCTGGCCGCACGCGGCCGCTCGCTTCTGATGATACGCGATGCTTGATGGCAGAGTGCTTTGCGAAGCAAGATGCGAGGTGTGCCCACGTCGCCCAATGGAAAAGGTCGTTTGAAAGCCGCTGGCACGAGCCATTGCAGGGGTGGCCCGTATCTGCTTTGCCAATTGCGGTTTCTCGCAATGCGGCAAGGGCGCTATCATTTCTGGCGGTAAGCTTATTGCGGTAAAAATGAGATTTATGAACACCGGCATTCGAAGTTCCATGGTGCATCGCACCGCTGTCGCTGCACCGAGGCGGTTGCAACATCGGGTTTGCAGATGGGCCCTCGTCCTGCTGGCTCTTGCAGCAGGGGCGCTATCGAGCCCATCGGTTTTCGCGGCGCCGCCGAGCGAACCCTGGCCCGTCGCCTTGCGGGTCCAAATGGCGAAACTGACCACGGTTGGCTACAGACTGAATCTGGCCGCTGTGGATTTGTGCTCCAGCAAGGCCGCCGGTACCGGAATGAGCCTCGACTACATCGGCGCTTATTCCGAAAGTGACCGGCCGGCCGTCTCGCAGCTGCTGAGCATGAATGATAAGCCCCAGATCGCTGCCGTGGTCAAAGGTGGCCCTGCGGACCTTGCGGGTGTCCGCGTGGGTGACGAATTGCTGGCCGTCAATGGTGAAACAGCTGGCGCGATAATCGCCGCTTCACCTGACGCTGCGCTGATCGCCGATGAGATAGAACAGCGCTTGGCACAGCAGCCTGTAGCGAAGGTGATCCAGCTCGGATTGCGCCGTGACGGTAACGCCTTCGAGGTTCACATCCAGCCGCAACTGACTTGCGCAGCGCGCTTCGTGATCAAGACCGGTGAGGGGATCACCGCGTTTTCTGACGGCAGTAACGTCGCGATATCCAGCAAGCTGATCGCATTTGCCGTTAACGACGATGAACTGGCTTTGGTCGCCGGGCATGAATTGGGCCATGTCATCTACCACGACGGGACGGCGGGAAGTCTTGCGGAACGCAGGCGGATGGAGGATCGCGCGGATAGTGTGGGGCTGCGATTGGCCACGTGCGCGGGATTTGACCCCTCGACCGGATTGGAGTTCTGGCTTCGACGTGACGAGCAGGACATGCTCCGACTGTTTCGTGACCCATCGCATCGCTCCCGCAAGGCGCGCGTTCAGCTGATGCGTGATGAAATTCCGAACATTCAGTGCCCATATCGGCCTTGAGTGTAGCTCTCTTGCAGTAATCCCCTGTCCTCTCAGCCGCGCTTGCCGCACTGAGGCGCGAGATCGCAGGATCGGCCGCTCTGGCCGGCTCATTATCGATGGCCGGGCCTTCCGTTCGCGAAGAGCGGTTTGCGACCAGCACCCTTGGCCCAGCCGGATAGGAACGGCGCGCCATCGTTATCTCAGCAAACCAACGATTTCCTGGCCGGCATTCCGTTGCGTCGCCATGACGCGCTGAGCGCCACCGGCATGGAGCGGCGCCCGCATCACCCAGCCATTCTTGAAATGAATGTCGCTGGCCATCGCAAGCGATCCTTCTTGCCCGCAGCGACAATCCGCTTGATCCAGCGGCATTATGCCGCACCAGCGAAATGATCCAGTCTGCGTGTGAGGGCGGCACCGTGATGATACCAGGCGTGGCCACACCCAATGGCCATGCTGGCTGGCTGTTCCCGTTCGGCGGAGATGATACGCGTTAGCTCACCCAGTTAGGATACGGTCCAGTGCCAGCCGAAACTTCGCCATGTCCTCGGCCGAACCCACGGTGATCCGCGACATCCGCGGATAGGCGCTCCATGAGCGGCCGATCTGTACGCCCTGCGCCAGAAACGCCTCGCTCATCTGTTTGGGCGAACGGTCGTTCCATTCGAGAAGGAACATGTTGGCGCGGCTGCCCGGCAGAACCTTCAGGCCCCGTTTCGCGACGTTCGCCAGCGTTTCCTCGCGCGCGGCCTCCATCTGGCTCCGCCGTGCGGCGATCTCGCCCGTCTGCGTCAGCGAGGCGGTCCCGCAGGCGACGGCCGTGATCGGCAGCATCATCGTCACCAGATCGCCGTCGTAGCGCATCATCCGCTTGTGCAGCGCAGGATCGGCCACCGTCAGGCCAAGGCGCATGCCCGCCATCCCGAACAGCTTGGAGAACGACCGCATCACGATCACGTCGCTGCGCGTCGCGGCAAGCGGCATCGCGCTGGGGGCGCCGGCGAAGTGGAGATAGGCTTCGTCCACCAGCACCACCGCGTCCTTGGGCTTGGCGGCGAGCAGCCACTCGATGTCGGCAAGCGGGGTCAGCGTGCCGGTGGGGTTGTTGGGCGTGCAGATATAGTAGAGCCCCCCGTTCGGATCGGCGGAGAGCATCGCGCGCACGTCATGAGCGTTGGTCGGTGTGAGCGGGACTTTCGACACCTTGGCCCCCAGCCATTCGCCCACCTGCCAGATCGGCTCGAAGGTCGGGTCGGCGGTGACGATCCCGCGTGTAGGAGACGCAAACGTGACGGCGATGCGGGCGAGCGGATCGCTCGAGCCCGGCCAGGCGACGACGCGATCTGCAGGCACCCGTTCGACCATTGCGACGGTGTCGCGCAGCTTCTGGATCTCGCCGTCGGGTTCGTAGCGGTTGCCTTGCGTGACCGCCTTCATCGCGGCCTGCACCCCGGCGGGGAAGGGGCCGGTCCAGCACTCGTTGGCGCCGATCCGGACGGTCCCTGTCGCGGCCTTGGGCACTTGCGCGAAGGCAGGCCCAAAGCCTGGCATGACCTGCGTCGCCGCGACCCCGCCGCCGAGCAGCACGGCGATCCGTCCGAAGCTGCGCCGGTCGTAGCCGCGGGTGACGAGGTCGTGCTTCAGGTCGTCGTCAAGCGAAAGGGGAAGCGTGTCGGGCATGGGCGGCTCCAGCTGTGCAGTTGCAGCATGATGCCTCAGCAAGCGCGCAAGACAAGAGCGCCCACGCAAAAGGGCGGGAGTGCATCCAGTGCGCTCCCGCCCTTTCTGATTATCAACGCCGTGCGTGGATCAAACGTCGAGGTTGGCGACGTTGAGTGCGTTTTCCTGGATGAAGTCACGGCGCGGTTCGACGATATCGCCCATCAGGCGGGTGAAGATCTCGTCCGTCACGTCGGCGTCCTCGACCTTGACCTGCAGCAGCACGCGGTTTTCAGGGTCCAGCGTTGTTTCCCAGAGCTGGTCCGCGTTCATCTCGCCCAGACCCTTGTAGCGGGCGATCGACAGGCCCTTGCGACCGGCGGCAAGCACCAGCGCGAGGAGCTGGCTGGGACGGGTGATGACGTCCGCGCCCTGGGTCGGGCGGGCAGCGACGACGGGTTCGTCCTCGCCGTCTGCATCCACGGTCGCCTCGGGCTCTGCCTCGGCTGCGCTGGCGCGCACCAGGCGCGCGGTACCGGCGTAGACTTCGGCGTTCTCGGCGGCGAGGCGGGCGAGCTTGCGGGCCTCGGCGCTGGAGAGGAAGCTGCCTTCGATCTTGTGGTGATCGGTGACGCCGCGCCACAGGCGTTCGACCTCGACGGTGCCGTCTTCGGACAGGCGGGCCGACCAGCGGGCCTCGGTGTCGCCGCGATCGAGCCATGCCGCGGTGCGGGTGAGGGCGGCGCTGCGGGCCTCGATCGACAGGTCGGGCTCGAACACGCCGGCGAGGCCCAGTGCCTCGATGATGACGGGGTCGTAGCGGCGTGGCACGAAGGCCATCAGGTTGCGCATGCGGATCGCGTGCTCGACCAGCGCTTCGAGGTCAGGCCCGAGACGCGCGCCGCCCGAGGTTTCGAGCACGCGGCCGTTGAGGCCGGCCTCGACCAGATAGCGGTCGAGGTGGGCACCGTCCTTGAGGTAGACCTCCGAGCGACCCTTCGACACCTTGTAGAGCGGCGGCTGGGCGATGAAGAGGTGCCCGGCGCGGATGATGTCGGGCATCTGGCGGTGGAAGAACGTCAGCAGCAGGGTGCGGATGTGCGCACCGTCGACGTCTGCGTCGGTCATGATGACGATCTTGTGGTAGCGCAGCTTGTCGAGCGTGAAATCGTCGCGGATGCCGGTGCCCATCGCCTGGATCAGCGTGCCGACTTCCTTGGACGAGATGATGCGGTCGAACCGCGCACGCTCGACGTTGAGGATCTTGCCCTTGAGCGGCAGGATCGCCTGCGTCTTGCGGTCACGCCCCTGCTTGGCGGAGCCACCTGCCGAATCGCCCTCGACCAGGAACAGTTCGCACAGCGAGGGATCGCGCTCCTGGCAGTCGGCCAGCTTGCCGGGCAGGCTGGCGATGTCCATCGCGCCCTTGCGGCGGGTCAGTTCGCGGGCACGCTTGGCGGCTTCGCGGGCGGCGGCGGCGTCGATGATCTTCTGGACGATCGACTTGGCATGGGCGGGGTTCTCCTCCAGCCAGTCGTTCATGCGGTCCGCCATCAGGCTTTCCAGGGGCTGGCGCACTTCGGAGGAGACCAGCTTGTCCTTGGTCTGCGACGAGAACTTGGGATCGGGCAGCTTGACCGAGACGATCGCGGTAAGGCCCTCGCGCATGTCGTCGCCCGTCAGCGAGACCTTCTCCTTCTTGAGCAGGCCCGACTTCTCGGAATAGTTGTTGAGCGTGCGGGTCAGCGCTGCGCGGAAGGCGGCAAGGTGGGTGCCGCCGTCACGCTGCGGGATGTTGTTGGTAAAGCACAGGACGTTCTCGTAGTACGAATCGTTCCACTCCAGCGCGACGTCGATGCCGATGCCGTCGCGCTCGGACGAGATCGCGATGGGCTCGGCCAAGAGCGCGGTCTTGTTGCGGTCGAGATACTTCACGAAGGCCGCGATGCCGCCTTCGTAGAACAGATCGTGCTCCTTGACCTCTTCGTGGCGCTTGTCGCGCAGCTTGATGCGCACGCCTGAATTGAGGAACGCCAGTTCGCGGTAGCGGTGCTCCAGCTTGTCGAAGTCGAACTCGGTGACGTTCTTGAACGTGTCGGTCGAGGCGAGGAAGGTCACGCGCGTGCCCTTCTTGAAGCCGTTATCGTCCGGGTTCTGTTCGGCCTTGGGGGCGGGGCCCTTGACCACCAGCGGTGCCACGGCATCGCCGTGCGCGAACTTCATCCAGTGCTCCTGGCCCTCGCGCCAGATCGTCAGCTCCAGCCATTCCGACAGCGCGTTCACCACCGAAACGCCGACGCCGTGAAGGCCGCCCGAGACCTTGTAGGCATTGTCGTCCGAGGTGTTCTCGAACTTTCCGCCCGCGTGCAGCTGGGTCATGATGACCTCGGCAGCGGAAACCCCTTCCTCGGCGTGAATGCCGGTGGGAATGCCGCGGCCGTTATCCTCGACTGAAACCGAGCCGTCGGGATTGAGTTCGATCAGCACCAGGTCGCAGTGACCGGCGAGCGCCTCGTCGATGGCATTGTCCGAAACCTCGAACACCATGTGGTGCAGGCCCGAGCCGTCATCGGTATCGCCGATGTACATGCCGGGGCGCTTGCGGACCGCGTCGAGGCCCTTGAGGACCTTGATCGAATCGGCACCGTAGGAGTTCTGGTTCTTGTTTTCGGGATTGCTGGCCATGGCGAGCATATAGGGTCTGAGGGGGGTAAACCCAAGCGAAACCGGCTCCGAGGCCGGGGTTTTCCACAAGGGTGCGACAGTGGTTCGGCGAGGCTGCGGCGAAGCGATGCAGGCAGGCGGCGGGAACGACATGCGTGGGGGGTGACGCCCGTCTACCAGAATTAAATATCTGTAATTCTGATGTCTTCGCCAGTGCAATTGATTGTTACTTGTCTGCGGCTTCTAATGATTAACGTCGGAATAAATATATCTCCTTAGCTTCCTGCTCTGAACAGGGGGTTAGAGCGCATGATTACGGACGTTTCCCAGAGGGACCTTGTCTGGCCCAATTTTGCCAAGGCGGGATGTATTTTGCTGGTGGTGATGATGCATCTGGGTGAGCAGGTTGCGTTGATGCCATGGGCGAACAATGTGGAACTGGCGGCGGCTTGGCATGTCTTGAACGGTTTCATCCGGCCGGTGCGTATGCCCCTGTTCTTTCTTGTCTCCGGGATTCTCGCTTCTGAGTCGGTCATGCGGCCGCGCCTCGATACGCAGCGCAGCCGGTTGGTGAGGCCGCTCTACCTCTACTTCGCCTGGGGCGTGATTTACCAGGTCCTGGTGCCGATGGACCCGGCCGCGTCCTGGTTTGAATGGACGGCGGATAACCGCCTCCTGCCCGTGCTGCTTCTGACCCGCATGTCATGGTACCTGTTGGCGCTGGGCATGTATTACCTGCTGACCAGGATCACTTTGCCGCTGCCGGTCTGGGCGGCGCTGCTGCTCTGTGCAGTGCTGTCAGTGCTGGGTACTATGTTCGAAGGGCACCTGTCCGCACATCAGCCCAAGATGCTGCGCTGTGCGATTTTCTTTGTCGCTGGTGTGCGCATGAAGGACCAGGTCCTGGCGTTCGTCGAGCGCGCAACGGCTTCGCGCGTATTGGTACTGGGCGGGGCGTACCTTGTCGGGGCGGCCGTGGCTTTGAAGTCCGACACGTTTCTGCTGCCGGTGGATATTCTGGCGGTAGCGGCCGGTGCGATGCTTTGCATGCTGTTGGTGCGTCGGAGTTCGGCGCTGATCGCGCCTGCCTCCTGGCTCGCCAAGCGAACCCTGCCGATCTACCTCATGCACTTCCTGATGATGCCCGGGCTGGCCTTCCTCCTCGAGCGCTACGCTGCGCCTATCCTCACCAGTGTCTGGGCAGGAGCAGTCTATCCGCTCCTGGCTGTGCCGCTGATCGTGACAGCGTGCCTGGTGGCACATGGTGCGTTGTTGCGGACGGGGGCGGCGGACTGGCTGCTGGATCTGCCCGCATGGCGCTTGCCGGATACTAGCCGCAAGGCAATGCTTTCTTCGCATGGCGGCGTGACCATGCCTGTGAAGATGGCAGCATGACGCTGGTACGAAAAAAGGCGGCCCTGGGGCCGCCCTTCTCATGGGTAATTCAGGGTAACGCCACCGGCGCCTGGAAAATCAGGCGAGGGTAAGCGCGAACGCCAGCGCGCTGGTGCCCAGCGCGGCAGCGAACCCGAACGTGCGGTGCACGAGGGTCATAATAAAGCTCCTGCAAACATTCTTATCGTTTCATCGCATATGCGGAGCGTTCCGGCGCTCCGCCTTGCGTGCGGCAGGAAGCGTTCCGGCGCCTCTTGCTGCGGTGCGGCAAATAGCGATGCACAAATTTTGCGCAAATTCAAAAGGGGCAAGTTATGTTGCATGTCTTGCAACAGAGGCTCGATTCGGCGTGCATTGCGCTCAAGTCATCGCCGAAAATGACCGGTTTTCTCCTGTTGCTGTTATCGCTGTGTCGATCTGACTGACGTGGGCCTCCGGCAAGCCTTCAGCAGTCTTGAGTGGATTGCCTAAAAAATAGGCAATTATCGCTGCGACGCTAAATGCTGCAATGCGAACTCAAAATCGCGGAGCCTACGCAAAGAAATGGAAAACTGCCCTGACGGGTTGCCTGGCGCAGTAATGATGCGTCATCTGCCGCGTTTCGGGGGCTGGACAGCCAACCCGCGCGCGACTAGTGGCTCGCCATGAATATCCAGCCCACCGAATCCGTTCTGATCGTCGACTTCGGCAGCCAGGTGACGCAGCTGATTGCCCGGCGCGTGCGCGAGGCCGGCGTCTATTCCGAGATCGCCCCGTTCAACGCCGCTGAGGAGGCGTTCCGCCGCATGAACCCGGTGGGCGTAATCCTCTCCGGCTCGCCCGCCTCGGTGCTGGATGAGAACGGTCCTCGCATCCCCGACGTGATCCTCGAGAGCGGCCGCCCGATCCTGGGTATCTGCTACGGCCAGCAGTCGCTGATGCATCAGATGGGCGGTGAAGTGACCGGCGGCGATGGGGGCGAGTTCGGCCGCGCCTTCATCGAGATCGGCGATGAGTGCGCGCTGTTCAACGGCCTGTGGAAGGTCGGCGAGAAGCATCAGGTCTGGATGAGCCACGGCGACAAGGTGACCAGCCTCGCTCCCGGCTTCCGCCCGGTCGCATCGAGCGCAGGCGCGCCTTTCGCGGTGATCGCCAACGACGAGAAGCGCATCTACGCGATGCAGTTCCACCCCGAGGTCGTGCACACGCCCGACGGCGGCAAGCTGCTCAAGAACTTCGTGCGCCATGTCTGCGGTCTGACCGGTGACTGGACGATGGCCGAATTTCGCAAGACCAAGATCGAGGAAATCCGCGCGCAGGTGGGCGAGGGCCGGGTGATCTGCGGCCTTTCGGGCGGCGTCGATTCCGCCGTTGCGGCAGTGCTGATCCACGAGGCGATCGGCGACCAGCTCACGTGCGTGTTCGTCGATCACGGCCTGTTGCGCATGGGCGAGGCGGACCAGGTCGTCAGCCTGTTCCGCGGCCACTACAACATCCCGCTGGTCCACGTCGATGCCTCGACGCTGTTCCTCAACGGACTTGAGGGCGTCACCGACCCCGAAGCCAAGCGCAAGTTCATCGGCAAGACCTTCATCGACGTGTTCGAGGACGAGGCCAAGAAGATCGGCGGCGCCGAGTTCCTGGCGCAGGGCACCTTGTATCCGGACGTGATCGAAAGCGTTTCGTTTACCGGCGGTCCTTCGGTGACGATCAAGAGCCACCATAACGTCGGCGGCCTGCCCGAGCGCATGAACATGAAGCTCGTCGAGCCGCTGCGCGAACTGTTCAAGGACGAAGTGCGCGAACTGGGCCGCGAACTGGGCCTGCCCGACGTCTTCGTCGGTCGTCACCCGTTCCCCGGCCCGGGTCTTGCCATCCGCATCCCCGGCGAAGTCAGCCGCGAGCGCTGCGACATCCTGCGCAAGGCGGACGCGGTCTACCTCGAGGAGATTCGCAACGCCGGTCTCTACGACGCGATCTGGCAGGCCTTTGCGGTGCTGCTGCCGGTCAAGACGGTGGGCGTGATGGGCGACGGTCGTACTTACGACAGCGTCTGCGGCCTGCGCGCGGTTACTTCGACCGACGGCATGACGGCGGATATCTACCCCTTCGACGCGGCCTTCCTCAGCCGCGTCGCGACCCGCATCATCAACGAGGTCAAGGGCATCAACCGCGTGGTCTACGATTACACTTCGAAGCCGCCCGGCACGATCGAGTGGGAATGATTCAGGCCTATCCGAACGCCGCCGAATTTACGCCATTGTGCGACGTAAGCCGCTGAAAATAAATATAATTCCCTTCAATGTCGATCGAGAGCTATCGATGGGTAAACTTTGGTATTGGCGGTCTGTCTGACGGACCTCGGGCATATTGCTTAGCTGCATTTTTGAAAGTACCGTCATGGGCAATGAGGCTCGTGACGGTACTTTTTTCGTATTAAACCGTTGAAAATAATGGCGAATATCTGTCCATGAGCCCCGAATTTGTGCTGACGGTACTTTTCAGGAGGCAATAGGGATGCTGACGGACGCCGCCCTCAAGGCATTGAAACCAAAAGAGAAGATTTACAAAGTCGCTGACCGTGACGGTATGTACGTGCGCGTTATGCCCAGTGGCGCGATCTCATTTCGCCTGGACTACAGGCTCAACGGCCGTCGGGAGACCGTCTACCTGGGCAGGTACGGGCGCGATGGCATCTCGCTTGCCCGGGCTAGAGAGAAGTGCATCGACGCCAGGCGTGCCGTCGGCGAAGGACGATCGCCTGCGATCGAGAAGCAGCGCGATAAGCGCCGCCTTAAAGAAGCGAAGAGTTTTGGAGAGTTCGGGGAGAAGTGGCTCACTGGGGCGCCGATGGCAGACAGCACGCGTGCCATGCGGCGTTCCATATTCGAACGAGAGCTTTTGCCTGTCTGGCGCAATCGTCTCCTGACCGAGATCACGCCAGACGACCTGAGAGCACATTGCGGCGGAATCGTTGAACGCGGTGCTCCGGCGACGGCTATCCATGTGCGAGACATCCTGAAGCAGATTTACGGCTTTGCGATCCTGCATGGTGAGAAAGTCTCCAATCCGGCCGACGAAGTGGGACCAGCATCGATTGCGACTTTCACGCCCAAGGACCGCTCGCTTTCGCCTTCTGAAATTCGGGTGATGCTGAAGCAACTCGAACATGTTGCCACGCTTCCGACGATCCGCCTGGGAATGCGGCTCTATCTCCTCACGATGGTGCGTAAGAGCGAACTACAGGACGCGGTTTGGGACGAAGTCGACTTCGAGAATGCGGTTTGGACGATCCCGAAGGAGCGGATGAAGCGCTCGAAGGCGCATAACGTCTATCTGTCGCGCCAGATGCTCGACATCATGATTGCTCTGAAGACCTGCGCGGGAAATTCGAGATACCTTCTGCCGTCGCGGTACGACGCAGATGCCCCGATGTCGCGTGCCACCTTCAACCGGGTGACCTACGCAGTTGTCGAACGGGCGAAGACGGAAGGTCTGCCCCTAGAGCCGTTTACGGTGCACGACCTGCGGCGGACCGGTTCGACTCTGTTGAACGAACTCGGCTTCAACAGCGACTGGATCGAAAAATGCTTGGCGCATGAGGATGGGCGCTCGTCGCGCGGCGTTTATAACAAAGCCGAGTATGAAGTGCAGCGTCGGCATATGATGCAGGAGTGGTCGGACATCTTGGACGCTTGGGTTGATGGCAAGAAGTACGTGCCAACGCTCATCCCACCGTCGATGCCGATCATGGCGCCCGATCCTGCTCTTTGACCGGGCGGGCTCGACGTTGTTTCACGTCGGGGCCGGGCGCACGGAGAATTGGCTTTGAACGACGGGCCGCGAGCCAAGCCTGAACTTCGCCTAGATCCCAAACCACGCATCGTGGGGTCAAAGCGAAGCGTCGCGGAAATTCCCCCCGCTGTTCCATTTCGTAGATCGTGCTGTCCGCTAACGGCACCATCTCACGCAATTGCTGTCGTCTGATCGTTCTTTCGATGTGTGTGTTCGCCGTCGCGTTCATGTCGCATCTCCTCTCGATGGCCGGGTGAGGAGATAGAAAACAATAGATCATAAAAGGTGGAAGCCCCAACGACGATCAATCGGGAATTAGCGGGCTATGGCGTACACATAGGACGGTGGCGCTGTTGTTAAAGTAGGTGCCGGACAGGTGCGCGGATCAAGGAGAGCGAGATCTGCTTAAGCATCGGACTACAGCAACGGTGCCACATTTTGTAGACGCGACTCCCTTCAAAATCCGGTTCCGAAAGGAGTGTCGGTTCGATTCCGACCACCCGCACCATCAATTAAAATCGAGCCGAGACTTAACGAATTGACGCCGCTAGAGCGGTTACGGGTCGCCCTCCTAGAGCTTGCAGTGCGGACCACCAACCGCCCTAATGACGGGGCGTGCATCGTCTCTCGCCATTGCCGGCAGGTACCCAGTGGGAGATTTTCGCCCCTAGTTGCTGATACGTGCTTCTCAGCCGTGCGTGACTCACGCAGGGCGTCTCGATCCATCTGGTAGATCCGGATCGGGACGAAACCCTCACCAGGTGATCAGTGGCGTCCTGCCAACGAATGTGTCGCTGTCCACCTGATCGACGACAAAGTCGGCAACGTCGCTGCGCGCGATCGTCCCGCCATGAAAGCCAGACAGATCGAGCAGAGCGCGGACATCGCCGTGCCGCGGCTTGTCGTTTAGTACGGCGGGACGAACCACCACCCATTCGAGCCCGCTCTGGGCGATGATGGCTTCTTGCCGGTCCTTATCGGCATAAACCTTCTTGAGCAGGAGCGGCATGATGATCCTATCGAACAGGAAGCCGCCATGGCCCCTGCTGTTTCCGGCGCCGATGCCGGTGATCGAGACGAGCCGCCGCACGTTTTGGCGCTGCATGGCCGCGACCACGGCCTTGGTTGCCGTCGAGAGCATAGTCACCTTGCGGAATGGGCTGACCGGGGTCCCGAGCGCCGAGATTACCGCGTCACAGTTCGCGAGCGCCTTCTCAAGCGCTGCAGGATCTCGCGCATCGCCCTCGATGATGACCGCATCGAGGTCCTTGGCCTTCTCGGGAGAACGAACCAGCGCCACGGGGACGTGACCGAGTGCATTCAGCTTCTGTACGATGGCCCGCCCTGTGCCTCCGGTCGCGCCGAGCACCAGCACTCTTTTATGCGCAGGTTGGGTGAACTGACGCGCAAGGAACGCACCGATGTCATCCAGCGCCTCTGCGGCTGCCTGCAGCATTGAGAAGCTGGACGGAAAGACGTGGGTCATGCCCTGCCACACATGGACTTCACAATCGAGCCCTGCGCCCTCGGCCGACTTTGCGAACCGCAGCGAGTCATCTAGCAGAACCTCAGCATCGCCGACATGAATTCGCACGGGCGGCATTGTTGAGAGGTCGTTGTCGAGCAGGGGCAGCCGCTTATCATCCGCGCCCACCTTCCCGAGATAGAGGATGGCCGCGTCGGCCAGCGTTTCCCGGGACAATATGGGATCGGTGTTCGCGCGGGTGATCATCGACTCGCCTGAAAGCGACATGTCGAGCCACGGGGACATCGCGACGACGCTGACGATCTTGCCAGATTTCGCAATGCCGTCGGCCACCGACGAGAGCGCCAGGCCGGCACCGGCGGAGTCACCCACGACGGCGATCCGCTCATAGCCGAGGGACAGCAGACCCTTGTGCAGCGCATGGAAATCATTGACAGCGGCAGGGAATGGCCGCTCCGGAGCGAGCGCATAGTCGGCGACGAAGGCTGCGACGCCTGCACGCTGGGCAATGTGGCCGACGAAATTACGATAGGCGCCGGCTGAACCGATCACGTAGCCGCCGCCATGCAGGTAGAGAATGGCCGAGGCCGGGCTCGCCTTCTCGGGGCGGCACCACCAACCGGGCACCCCGCCGACCTGGCCCTGCTCGAAGTGAACGCCTTCGGGTGCGGGCGCCTGGCCCATTATCCCGTCGAAGGCGGCTCGGCTGGCTGGCTCGAATTTGAGCTTGGGGTTTCCTTCGAACATGGCGCTCATCGCCTTCATGGCTTGCGCGTCGGACGAAGTAATATCGTGTCTGATGATCGAGGCAGTCATGATGTTCTCCTTTGCCTTGAGTGCAAGGAGAAATTTATCGTTTCTATATCGATCCACTAGCTGCGGATTTTAGACGATATGTCTCGTTAGTGGGACAGTGGCATTGTGCGTATTTTGAGTTGCGACGTCACTGGACGGGCGGCGGTCGCTGCACCCTATGATGTCGCCGGTACTGACGCACGAGGGAGAAGATCGTAAGGGTGAGCCCAGCCTGGCAGGGTTTTGATCCGCTCTATCCAGGCCTTCATTCTAGGAAAGCGCGTAAAATCTATCCCGGTATCTTCGTCGTAGTAGCGATAGCCGACCATCGAAATATCCGCGATCGTCGGTCGATCGCCGACCAGGAAAGGCTGCCGATTGAGGTGGTCCTCAACGACCGCAAAGCTCGCGAGAGCCTGGGTGCGCAGAAATTCCGTTACCGGCGTTTCTCCGGTCTTTCGCAAGCCAACCATGAAGCGGAGCGTTGCGAAATAGCTTGAGAACCTGTGATTGTCGAACAAGATCCAGCGGAGAATCTCAAGACGTTCTTCCGCGTTCCGTCCTGCGAAGGAGCCGGTGCGATCGGCCAGATAACTGAGGATAACGCCAGTTTGGGAAAGGCGCATGTCGCCATGCTCGAGAACGGGAATCTCGCCCAGTTCGTTGACGTTGGTTCGGAAGATCGCCTTTGTCTCATCCGTAAAAAATCCGACAAGTCGCGGCTTCCAATCAAGAGCACATAAACTGAGCATCAGGGCTGCCTTATAGGAATTCCCTGACTCGCCTCTGCCATAAAGGATATACGATCCCATAAATTCTACCTTTCGACGCCTGCCGGATCGCTCTGTTAGATCTCTGCGCGATCACCAACTCAGCCACTGCTCGTCTTTCAAGGATGAAGCTTTGCGCCTTTAATCGCCTTTTCCACATCCTTCTTCGGGCCGCGGATTGCGATGCCGACCAGCGCTGGCTCCTCTGCGGGCTCAGACGCGAAAGCCTCCCGGTTGGCCGCATCGTGTCCGGTCGTGAACATCGCCTCGACATAAGCGGCGCAGGCAAGGCCTCGCGTCAACGCCTGGTTTCGTGATCGAAGCAGTGTGCTTCGATCGGCGGCGAAGATCATGACGGGCTGACCCAGCAACGCCGCGTAGCGCCTCCCTGCGGCATCGACATAGGGTTCACCCATTGCGTCAGCGGCGCCTCCGGCGATTCCGGTCGCCAGGAACGCGGTGACATTCAACTTCTGCCATGTCTGAAGATCGTCGAGGACGAGGATAGCCACCTTGGTATCGAACATTTCTTGAAACTCTCTATGTTCTGAACACTGCCGCCGCGGCCTTGATCGCCACAAGTCGCCTCGCAGACTTAAAAATGGGCGAAGTGCTTGAGGACGTTTCTCAAGCAGACGTTCATGTATCCCTTCCACTGGGTCTTCACGAACAGCGTCAGCGGCAGCTTCACGAAGCTATTCTTCGCTCGGAAGGTGTAGGTCCATTTGACGTTGGTTCCCCCCTTTACCGGCGCGAACCAGAACTGCCCGCGTGCACCATCCATGAGATGTTGTAACGCGAAGCTCGGATCGCTGACCCGGTAGGCGAAATAGGAAGGACGATCGTACTCCGTGACGCCTTCGTTGACCGTGCTGCCATCGGCGAGATGCACGACGCGGTGTGAGCCGGGCTGATCCCAGGGACCTGAAATGTCGGAGGTCGAGGCGACACCGGGCACGAGCCCGTAGCCAGTCAAGATCTTGGGCAGCACATCCTCCGCGGCAAGGAAGTCGAAGACCTTCTCGATCGGGGCATCAACAAAGACTTCCCGTGTGACTGCGACATCGAGGCGCGCCGGGCGCCTGCTATAAGCATTGCTTGTCATAAGGCTTCTCCTGCGCGTTTTGTTTGACAGGCTCAGGAGGCTAGTCGTTGCAATTATCGGGCGAAAGTCGCTGAATCTGAACAGTGCGTCTCGCTGTTGAGACGCCCTCGCCGGCAGGCACGGAGTTCACGGCATTCGAGCACGAGTTTGCTGGGCAGACCTCACCTGCTGATATAGGCGGCCAACTCGTCGGGCGTCCCCATGGGAAAGGCCTGCTTCAGATAGTCGAGGAACGCGGCGACGCGAGCGCTCAGCAATCGCCGCGACGGATATAGCGTCCACAGAGCGATCTCCGGGCCGTCGATGTCTCCCCAATGCGCGAGCGTGCCGGCGGCCAGGTCGTGGCTGACCAGTGAGATCGGCAGCCGTCCAGCGCCGGCGCCTGCTCGGACGGCGTCGCGGACCATGATCATGGAGGTCAGTGCCAGTACGGGCTCGACCGCGATCTTCTCGACGCCATCCGGCGTCTTCACTTCCCATGTCTGTCGGTCGCCCGTTGAGCGTACCACCGCACGCGCGGCTTCGTTCGCGGCGGGTCGCGCGAGACCGGGGCTGGCCACGACCACCAATCGATCGCGCAGGAAAATTCGCCCGACCAGGCTCTCGTCCGGGCTCGGGTTCACCCGGATCACCAGGTCGAAGCCTTCCTCGATCATGTCGACGGTGCGGTCTTCCGTCGACACCTCAAGTCTTACCTCGGGATATTTCAGAGAGAATTCGCCGGCGATCTTTCCCATCGCGGTCTGCGAGAACAACAAGGGGGCGCTGATCCGCAACCGCCCCCGCGGACGCTCTCCACCCGAGGCGATCGCAGCCGCCGTCTCCTCCAGTTCAGTGAGCAGGTGGCCGGCGCGCTCGAACAATGCGCGTCCTTCCTCGGTCAGTTTGAGGGCCCGCGCGCCACGTTCAAGCAGACGGATGCCGAGGCTCGCCTCCAACTCGGCCACACGCCGGGACAAAGTTGCTTTCGGCCGCCCGGCAGCGCGGGCGGCCTTGCCGAAACCTCCGTGGCGGGCGACGAGATTGAAATCGGCAAGCGCGAGCAAGTCCATCGGCGTTCCATCGTTGGGACAATTCCTGCCACCATAGCGAATTTTCTCGCAAATGTGGATCAGATTTCGACGACGGCAACCGCCCATTCATCTGGCCGTTCCACCTGTGAGACGCTGTGTCTAGATTCGGCGTCTATTGGATCGAAGGTGAGCCGCTCATATTCCGGGTGTCAAGCAACCCAACCCGGAGATACTCCCATGACCATTCTCGTTACTGGCGCTACCGGCCGCGTCGGCCGCCATGTCGTCGATCAGCTCGTCCAGCGCGGCGCCAAGGTGCGCGTGCTCACCCGCGATCCCTCGAAGGCCAGCTTTCCGGCCGGCGTGGACGTCGTGCAGGGCGAGCTGCTGGACATCGATGCGCTGCGCAGCGCCTTCAAGGGCGTCAGTACCCTGTTCCTGCTGAACGCGGTGACGGGCGACGAATTCACCCAGGCCATCATCACCCTCAACATCGCCCGGGAGTCCGGCGTCGAGCGGGTGGTCTACCTGTCAGTGTTCGGCGCCGACCGCTCCGTCAACGTGCCGCACTTCGCGGTGAAGTCCGGCGCCGAGCGCATGCTTGAGCAGATGGATTTCTCCGCCACGATCCTGCGCCCGTCCTACTTCATCGACAACGAGGTCATGATCAAGGACGTCATCTTCAACTATGGCGTCTATCCGATGCCGATCGGCGGTAAGGGCGTGGCCATGGTTGACGCCCGCGACATCGCCGAGGTGGCCGCGATCGAGTTGATCCGCCGCGACCAGGCGCCGGGCAAGCTGCCGATCGAGACCATCAACCTGGTCGGCCCCGACACGCTCACGGGTTCGGGCGTGGCCGCGATCTGGTCGGAGATCCTCGACCGCCCGATCGCCTATGGCGGCGACGACCCGAGCGGCTTCGAGCAGAACATGGCGACCTTCATGCCGAAGTGGACGGCCTATGAGATGCGCCTGATGGCCGAGCGCTATGTCACCGACGGCATGATCCCGGAAGCCGGCGACGTCGAGCGGCTGATCAAGATCCTGGGCCGCCCGCTGCACAGCTATCGCGACTTCGCCGCAGCGCTCGCCGAGCAGCAGAACCCGACGGCCTGAGCGCCGGCGCCAATCCTCCAACGCCAATCTCAAAGGAATCCGAGATGATCTTCTCGACCGCCACCATCCCGGTGAATGCGGAAGGCGAGACCAGGCTGACCCGGGCGCAAGCCTGGACCGGTCTGGAACTCAAGGCCCGTGACGCCCGACTGTTCCTGCCGCCCGGCCTCTGCACGCGATGCGAGGTCGTGAAGGAAAGCACGACCCATTTCGTGCGCGAAGCCACGATCGCCGGCTCTGATCTGCGCGAGATCATCACCCTCGAACCGCAGAGCAAGGTCACCTTCTTCCAGGCGACCGGCCCGCGCGAAGGCGCGATCGTCAACGAGCTCTTCGAGGACGAGACCGGCGCCCTTCAGCTTCGCTTCTACTGCTATCTCGGCCTGCGCGGCAAAGAGCCGAACAGTCCGGAAGAGCAGGCCGAGCAGGCGCAGTTCGACAGCGACAGGGGCTACAAGGCCGCGCTGATCTCGACGCTGAAGCGCACCCGCGAGCTGCTCGCGGAAGGCAAGCTCTGACGCGGGCCGGTTCTTCCAACCATCAACAAGTTTCCCAAAGGAGAAATGACATGACCGATACCTGGTCACCCATCACGCTTGGCGGTGCCCAACTGCCGCATCGCCTGGCCATGGCGCCGATGACCCGCAGCCGGGCGAAGCCGGACGGGACGCCGAGCGACCTTGCGCCCGAATATTACGCCCAGCGCGCCACGATGGGTCTGCTCATCACCGAGGGCACGCAACCGTCCGGCGACGGGCAAGGCTATCTGGCCACGCCGGGCGTCTATACCGACGCGCATGTCGCGGGCTGGCGCGAGGTCGCGGACGCGGTCCACCATGCTGGCGGCCGCCTGTTCGTCCAGCTCATGCATGTGGGCCGCATCTCGCACCCTGAGAATACGCCACATCATCGCCAGCCGGTCGCTCCTTCGGCCATCGCGCCGGGCGTCGACATGTTCACGATGGCCGGCATGCAGCCCATTCCCGAACCGCGGGCGTTGACGACCGCCGAGGTCAGGCAGACCGTGGCCGATTTCGCGAACGCGGCCAGGCGCGCCGTCGAAGCTGGCGCCGATGGCGTCGAGGTCCACGGCGCGAACGGCTATCTGGTGCATCAGTTTCTTGCGCCGAACGCCAATCGGCGCACGGACGAATATGGCGGCGCGATGGAAAACCGCACTCGCTTCGCCATCGAGGTGGTGCGCGCAATCGTCGAGGCCATCGGCCCCGAAAGGACCGCGATCCGCCTCTCGCCGGGCCTCCCGACCGGCGGCATCGTCGAAGGACAGGATAACGACGGTCTCTACCGTTATCTCGCCGCCGAGTTCGACAAGATGGGCATCGCCTATCTGCATCTTCTTCATATTGGCAACGAGCCGCTTGCTGCGGACATCCGCAAGGCGTTCGGCGGCGTGCTGATCGTCAACCGCCCGGGCCGTCAGCGCGATCAGATCGGATCGGACGTGGCAAGCGGGCTGGCGGACATCGAGGCTCTCGGCACGATGGCACTGGCGAACCCCGATCTCATCGAGCGCCTGAAGACGGGCGCGCCGTTCAACGAGGTTCGCAAGGACCTGTTCTACGCGGGCGGCGGCGCCGAAGGCTATACCGACT
The DNA here is from genome assembly GCF_000293195.2 of Sphingomonas sp. LH128. NCBI lineage: Bacteria > Pseudomonadati > Pseudomonadota > Alphaproteobacteria > Sphingomonadales > Sphingomonadaceae > Sphingomonas > Sphingomonas sp. LH128. The sequence continues at coordinate 19,848 of NZ_ALVC01000004.1, read as the reverse complement.
ATCCGACGCTCACTACGGCCTGACCGCTTTCCGGCTGGGAGAAAACTTCTTTTCGCCGATTGAGCCTCCCATCCAACACAATCGAAGGATCAGATCATGAAGAACGACAATCGCATCGCCCTCGTCACGGGCGCCAACAAAGGCATCGGCCTGGAGATCGCCCGCCAGCTTGCGCAAGCCGGAATCCATGTCCTGGTAGGCGCGCGAGATCCCGGTCGGGGCAGCGCGGCGGTCGCCGAGCTTTCCGCGACCGGGCTGCAGTCACAGTTCGTGCGGCTCGACCTTGCCGACCATGGCAGCATCGCAGCGGCGGCCGAAGCCATCGCGGCCGAGCATGGCCGGCTCGACATTCTCGTCAACAACGCGGGGATCCTCGATGCCGAGGATGGTCCGCCGAGCTCGGGCTCGCCGGAGGCTGCGCGCCGCATCATGGACACCAACTTCGTCGGCACGCTGGCGGTGACCCAGGCGATGCTGCCGCTGCTGCGCCAATCGCCCGCCGGACGCATCGTCAACCTGTCGAGCTCACTGGGCTCCCTCACGCTCAATGGCGATCCGTCATCGACTTACTATGCCGTGAGATTGATCGGTTACAATGCATCAAAGGCGGCCCTGAACATGCTGACGGTGACACTGGCCGAGGAACTGCGCGGCACCTCCGTGGTCGTTAACTCCGTTAGCCCAGGCTTTGTGAAAACCGATCTCAACGGAAACACCGGCATCATGACTCCGGAAGAGGGCGCAAGGCTGCCCGTCAAATATGCGCTGCTGGGCGAGGACGCCGTCTCTGGCTCCTTCGTCGAACCGGACGGCAATACGCCCTGGTAGATGGCGCGACGACCGCGCGACGGTTTCAATCTCGGCCGCGCGCGGTCGCCCATATGCCCGCTCTCGGGGCCGCCGCGAGACGATCACTGATCGGCTTTTTACATCGCAACCTGGATGGGGAGACGAGCGATATGCCAGACCTCGCCTTTGATCTCCGCCATCTGAAGTACGCCATGCTTGTAGCAGAGCATGGGAGCTTTCGGCGGGCAGCAGATGCAACGAATATACCGCAATCCACTATTACCAGGCGCATCCAGCTCTTGGAAGCGCAGCTTGGCGTCGCTCTGTTTGAACGCAGCAAAACGGGGGCCCGCCCAACATATTCCGGCGAGCGCTTTATTCGAGAGGCAACGTTTGGTGCCGAGCATCTGTCTCGTGCGGTCACCGACCTACGCCAAGTTCGTTCGGCACACAGTGGAGTTTTGCGCGTTGGAATAGTCGGGTCTTTGGCCAGCGGCTTTTTGGCAGACCTGCTTAACCGCTTTCATCGGAAGCACGAAAACATTGATGTCGTGGTTGAGGAGAGTAGCTCTCAATCGATTGCTGCTGGGGTTTCGCAGAGCAGGCTCGATGTCGCATTCGTTTGCGGATCGCCGCAGCTAGCGGGATGCCAGATACGTCCTTTGTGGCGTGAACGAATTCTGCTTGCTGTTCCCGCAGCGCACACATTCGCTGCTAGCGTGAGCGTCAATTTGGAAGATGTGCGGGATGAGGTCTTCATCGTGCGTGCGCACGGACCTGGTCCTGAAATCGAAGACTATCTTGTACGACAACTGTCCGGCCCAAGTTTTCGACCTCGCATCGTGGCGCACAATGTAGGGGCAGAGAATCTGCTCAACATGGTCGCAAGAGGATTCGGAGTGACTCTCTCAAGTGAATCCGCGCTTGGAACAAGCTATTCCGGGGTAAGATTCATCGGGCTAAGCAACGAGCAAGAGGTGGTCGGTTTCAGTATTCTATGGCGAACGACAAATGAAAATCCTGCAATGCGTGCCTTATTGCAGCTCTCCGCGGAAGGATCGCCGGGTTTTGAACTCCAGTCGTCAGATTAAACTATCTGTCGAATATACGTCGCTCGACAAGAATGCCGTTCCGGGCAGCCATCGCGATGCGGTGCCCCCTCCTTGGGGCGAGCTCAACGAGCCATGCAAGTCAATGCTCATACGGGCAACCACGAAGCGGCCACAGCGTGGCAGGAACTCGCTGCGTCCGGCGTGCGCTACAGATGGTGGTGGAGTTCGACGACTTCGAGCGTCATCCCGAGGATTGGCGGCGTGCCTTCGCGAAGCCGCGATCGGTGGCGATGAAGCGCTGAACCATCGGGGCGATCAGCTTCACCGGGTCAGTGATCGGCTGCCCAGTCTCGCGGGCGAGGGCCTCAGCGTAAGCGACGAGATCCCGGTGCAGCGGCGACGGCAGCTCGACCGTTACCTTGATCGGTTTGTGGTCGGCGATTGCGCCGAGCTTCAGCTTGACCATCTCACGCTCCGTAGGGTTCGAGGATCAGATCGCGCGTGACGATCACGCGGACTGGGAAGCCGGGACGGATCGTCAGCGTCGGCGCGATGTTGAGTTGGCGACGGACAATTTGCTGGCCGGCGTCGTTGATGGTGTCCTGGCCACCATTGCGGATCGCTTGGATTAGGCGATCGTTATTGTCGACCGCAAGTTCGGCACCGACGCTGAGCAGCGTAGAGAGCCCAGCAGCTTTGGCGAGATCCCACCAGTGATAATCCACGCCGTCCTGGAGGCCGGCGAATCCTTCAGCATCTGCGCCTGGCTGGCGCTCGAGAACGATCGAGCGGCCGTTCGGAAAGATCAGGCGGTTCCAAACGAGCAAAACGCGGCTCTGACCGAACTGCACGTTGTTGTCGTATTGGCCGATGACGCGCGTGCCCTGGGGTACGAGGAGGATGCGGCCGGTCGGGCTGTCGTAGATGTTCTCGGTGACCTGGGCGGTAATCTGGCCTGGCAGGTCGGACCTGATGCCGGTGATCAGCGCGGCCGATATTACGGCTCCGGCCTGGAGGATGTTCGGCGACGCCGGCGCGGCGACACGATCGGCCGCGACCGTGCGGCGATCGGGGGCTGCGTTGAGGAAGGCATTCTGGCGGTCCTGCGCCGATGGCGTCGCTGGCGGAGGTGCAAGGCCAAGGCTCGCCAGGTCGGGCGTCGGCGGTGGAGCGATGGCAGGCGTTGCGGTTGAGGCTCCGGCGCGCGTCTCGGAGCCCGAGAACAGCCGGCTGGTCCGGGCCGTCTCGATTTCCTGCAATCTGCGCTGCTCTTCTGGACTGATGCCGGGATTGGGCGTGGCGACTCCGGGTGTTGGCACCGGCTGTCCGCGATCCTGGGTGCTGAGGATCGGCCGCCCGAGGTCACCGGGAAGTGGCGGACCGAGCTGCGGCACGCCACTGTAATCTCGCGGCAGGCCGGCCAGTCCGTCAGCGGTCGAGCGGTTCTCCGTCGAGTAGAGCTCCTCGTTCGGACGGCCGCCATCACGGGTCTGAAGCGCATAGACGAGAGCACCGCCGAGTCCGACGCTGGCGACGAGGCCAATTCCCGCAAGGACCTTGCGCGATAGCCGGGTGACGCGCGGTGGCTCCGCGCGCAGACGCATCGGCGCAGGCCCGACCGGCTCGCCGGTCAGTGGCTGCGTGTCCTCGTCCGGGACTCCCTCATTCCGGGGCTCGTTCTCGTTCACGATGCGGGCCTCCCGTCGGTGCGGGTAATGCGGACGCGCCGTTGTCGGTCACCGGAACCGAACCGAAGCTCTGCGGCCGCGAAGAGCCGGTCGACGATCATGTGGTGGCCGCGAACGCGGTAGTTCACCAGCTCTGAGGTGTTGCCCTCGGGACCGACGACGAACAGCGGCGGCATCTCGCCCTGACCAATGCCGCGAGGGAATTCGATGAAGACCTGGCGGCCGTCGTCGAAGGCGCGCTGTGGCCGCCAAGGCGCTCGGTCGCCCTCGATCGAGTAGCGGAAGTTGACGTTGGCGAGATCGACGCCGCTCGCAACCGGCTGGACGGCCTGCGCCTCGGCGTTCTGGCGCCGCAGCGCGATGAGCTGATCTTGCGGGTACTGCCACGAGACCGACGCCATATAGGTCCGCTCGGTCGAGCGAAGCTCCATATGATAGGTGCGCAGATTTGTGTTGATGACGAGGTTCGTCATCAGATCGGCGCGGGTCGGCTTCACGAGGATGTGGATCTGGCGGGTCGCGCCCGAACCACTCTCGGTATCGCCGATGATCCAGCGCACGGTGTCGCCGGCCGCGACAGGCCCCGAGCCGACAAGCTGCTCACCGGGCTGCAACGCAATGTCGGTGATCTGCCCGACGGCGGTGTACACTTGATAAAGCGCGCCCTGCGTGAAGGGATAGACCTGCATCGAGTTGATGAAGCCGTCACGCACCGGTTGGATACGCGCAGCGGCATTGGCCTGGTTGACCCTGGCCGTGGGATCGGTTGGCTCTGGCGCGCGCCGCGTCTCCGGCACACGCTGTAACTGGCCAGGCAGCGGCAGCGGCCGAGGCAGTTCGACTACCGTTACAGGCGCAGGCGGATCGACCGTCTGCGCGGCTGGAGCCGCATTGTCGTAGGAGATTTCCGGTGGCGGATTTGTGGTGGCGCAGCCGGCAAGCGCCGTTGTCGCCAGCAGGACCATCGGGAATGACGCTCTGCGGAAAGCCGAGACTGCGGATATGTGTGAAGCCGGGTTTCCGGCTTTACGGAAATACGGCTTCATTGCCCAAGCTCCCGTGACCAATTGATAGCGTTGACGTAGATGCCGAGCGGGTTCGCCCTCAGCCGGTCGGCGTTGCGAGGAATCTGCACCACGATCGTCAGGATCGCGGTCCAGCGAGTGGTCTCGGCGAGTTGGCCGTTCTCATAGCGGCGCTCGACCCAGGCAACGCGGAAGCTGTCGGGGGATGCCCGGATGACGCTGGAGACATCGATGGCGATCTGCTGGCGGCCGACCTTGGCAAAGGGGTCATTCGCCCGGGCATAGTCATTGAGCGCCATAGCCCCGCGATCGGTCGTGAAGTCGTAGGCGCGCAGCCAATTCTGGCGAACGATGATGGCATCGGCCGGAATGGAGCGGACCTGCTCGATGAAACGCGCCAGGTGAAAGGCGATTTGCGGATCGGTCGGTCGGTAGTCGGCGACGGCAGGCGCGACGGCCTGTGCCTGTCCGAGGCGATCGACCTGCACCACCCAGGGCACGATCGTCCCCCGCGCCGACTGCACGACGAGCGCGGTGGCGAAGCCGGCCGACAGGATCAGCGAACCGAAGGCCATCAGCCGCCAGTTCTTCGCCTGAACACGCGAGGCGCCGACACGCTCATCCCAGATCTGGGCGGCGCGCTGATAGGGCGTCTCCGGCTCGGGGGCTTTGCCGTAGTGGGTTGAGGGTCGTTTGAACATCAGCGATCGCCTTCGGAAAGATTGACGGAGGAGCCGCCGCCATGGGCGTCGCCAGAGCGGACGGCGTGGGCCGTGGCCTGGACGGCATGGGTCATGTGCTGCGAGCGGCGCATCCGCTGCGCCCAGGCAGGGGGACCGACAGCGTTTGCGGAACCGGCGGCAGCGGAGCCGTCACCGGCCGCGTCGCCGCCGATCGTGCCCATGGTTGAAGAGCCGCCGGCCGCCTCGAATGCCGCCTTGCCGCCGGCATTGAAGCTGGACTTCATGCTTTCGGCGGCGCGCGTGGCAGCGCGGCGCAGCGGTGAGACGGCCGCGCTGCCGCCAGCGCGGGCAACGCCGCCGAGTCCGGATGCGACCCCGGCGGCGGCGGATTGACCGGCAGCGCCGAGGCTGTAGGCGGTGGATGCACCGCCAGCCATTGCCGCGCCGCCACGGGCGGCGGCGGCAGCGCCGCCGGCCAGCGCGGCGCCACCCGACGCTGCGGCGCCGACGGCGCCAGCGCCGAGCGCCACCATGCCGCCTGCGGCCAGGCCCGTGCCGACTGCTGCGCCGGCGCTGAGTTGCGGGCCGCCGGAGACGAGGCCGCTCGCGATGCCCGGACCGAAGATGCCGAGGCCGAGCAGCGAAAGCGCGGCCAGCACGATCGCCATAGCCTCGTCGATGGTGGGAGTTGCGCCGCCGAAGCCGGACGTGAACTCGGAGAAGAGGGTCGAGCCGATGCCGATGATGACGGCCAGCACCAGGACCTTGATGCCGGAGGAGATGACGTTGCCGAGCACGCGCTCGGCCATGAAGGCCGACTTGCCGAACAGGCCGAACGGGATCAGTACGAAGCCCGCCAGCGTCGTCAGCTTGAATTCGATGAGCGTGACGAAGAGCTGGATCGCGAGGATGAAGAAGGCGAGCAGCACCAGCGCCCAGGCGAGGAACATGCAGGCGATCTGGATGAAGTTCTCGAAGAACGACCAGTAGCCCATCAGGCTGGAAATTGAGTCAAGCAGCGGACGCCCGGCGTCCAGACCGGTCTGCGCGACCTTGCCGGGGCGCATCAGGTCAGCCGTGGTGAAGCTCGTCCCGCTGGCCTTTAGACCGAGGCCGGCGAAGCTTTCGAAGATGATCCGGGCAAGGTTGTTCCAGTTGCCGATGATATAGGCGAAGACACCGACGAACAGCGTCTTCTTCACCAAGCGGGCCATGATGTCGTCGTCGGCGCCCCAGCTCCAGAAGAGTGCAGCCAGCGTCACATCGATGACGATGAGGGTGGTGGCGATGAAGGCGACTTCGCCGCTGAGCAGGCCAAAGCCGCTGTCTATGTAGCGCGTGAAGACTTCAAGGAAGTGGTCGATGACGCCGGTGCCGCCCATGATGCTATCTCGCTTCGTCGAGCTGCGGCGGCGCGATCGGCGTGGCGGGCTCCAAGGCCGGCTGATCGGTGCGGCCCGGTTGGGGAGCGGTGTCGTTTCGCGGCGCTGGCGGCATATCCGGCAGTCGCTCTGCAGGGCGCGCGCCGGGCGCGAGGAAGCGGTTGCGGTTTTCAGCCCAGGCCCGCCGGCAGGCCGAATCGCGGGGACCGGCTTCGCCGAGCGCCTGGCAGCGGATCAGCTCGTCGCGCAACGGGTCGGCCGCGGTCACGGCAGCGCGGCCGGAAGGCCACGCTTCGGGCGCTTCCTCTTTCCGGCTCATCTCGATCGCGGTCGCAGTGATCGCGACCGCGACGAACACGACGGCGCCGAGCCGGGCGAGCATCTTGCCGTCCATGGCCGCGCCCTCAGTTGCCATTCGGGAACATGCGGGCGTTGCCCGGCTGGTAGCCGCTGCCCGGCGTCAGGAAGCGACGGCGCTGCTCCCGACCTTGCTCGGCCGCGGCCGCGCGCTCGGCCTCGGTCAGGCTCTGCGCGCGACCGTTTGCGGCGACGACAGCGGTGAGATCGGCGAGCTGCTGCGCTTGCAAGGCGAGAAGCTGATTGCCCGCCTGCGTCGCCTGCAGCGCGCCGGTGGCGCCTTGACTCTGGCCGACCAGCGCCGACATCTGGGTCCGGTTCGTGTCGATGTTCCCGACGACGCCGGCCTGGACGCGCATCGCGTCCTGCAGGCCGCCGACGGTATTCTGCCAGCGCTCGCGCGCACCGGCGACGAGTTGCTGGTCCGAGGCGGACATCGAGGCGTTGCCGTAGGTCGTGCGGAACGCCTGGTCGATGTTCTGGACATTGTAGGCGATGCGCTGCGCTTCGCCCAAAAGCTGTTGCGTCCGCTGGACGGACTGCTGGAGCTGCTGGAGAGACGAAAACGGCAGGCTCGCAAGGTTGCGTGCCTGATTGATCAGACCGGTCGCCTCGTTCTGAAGCGACGTGATCTGGTTGTTGATCTGCTGAAGCGCTCGCGTGGCGGTAAGTAAATTCTGCGCATAGTTGGTCGGATCGTAGACGACCCATTGGGCGGCGGCGGGGGTGCTGATGATCGGCGAGAGCGCGATCGGCGCGGCAAATATCGCGGCGGTCATGCGCAGCGCGCGCGAGCGGGAACGAACGGAACGGGTCATGGGCGTATCTCCGGATCGGTTTGAGGGATGACATTGGTGAGGTCGGCGATGAGGTCCGCGGCCCAGCCAAGCCGGTTTTCGCCGAGCCACTCGGCGAGGAAGCCGTCGGTGCCACTACGGGCGTGAACCTCGGCGATCAGCGCCTGGTGCTGCTTTGACGATGCGGCGCAAAGCGCCAACGCCACGTCCGACAGGCCCAACTCGAACAGCCGGTTGCCGCGCCGCGACTGGCAGTAATAGTCGCGCTTGGGCATCGCCCGCGCGAGGATCTCGATCTGGCGGTCGTTCAGACCGAAGCGGCGATAGATGGCTGTGATCTGCGGCTCGATCGCGCGTTCGTTCGGCAGCAGGATGCGAGTCTGGCAACTCTCGATGATGGCCGGCGCGATCGCCGAGCCGTCGATGTCCGAGAGCGACTGGGTGGCGAAGATGACGCTGGCGTTCTTCTTGCGCAGGGTCTTCAGCCATTCGCGGAGCTGGCCGGCGAAGCCCTCGTCGTCCAGCGCCAGCCAACCTTCATCGACGATCAGCAGCGTGGGGCGACCGTCGAGGCGGTCCTCGATGCGGTGGAAGAGGTAGGCGAGCACGGCGGCGGCGGCGCCCGTGCCGATCAGTCCTTCGGTCTCGAAGACCTGGACATTGGCCCCGCCCAGATGCTCAGCCTCGGCGTCGAGCAACCGGCCATAGGGACCGCCGACGCAATAGGGCCGAAGCGCCTGTTTCAGGTCGTTGGACTGGAGCAGGACGGACAGGCCTGTCAGCGTCCGCTCGTTGATCGGCGCGGACGCCAGCGAGGAAAGCGCAGACCAGAGATGCTCCTTCACCTCGGGCGTGACCGGCACGCTCTCGCGCCCCAGGATCGCGACCAGCCAATCGGAGGCCCAAGCGCGCTCGGCGACATCGTCGATGCGCGCGAGCGGTTGAAGCGCCACGCTGTCGTCTGAGCCTTCGGTGAGGCCACCGCCGAGATCGTGCCAGTCTCCGCGCATGGCGAGCGCGGCGGCGCGGATCGATCCGCCGAAGTCGAAGGCGAAGACTTGGCTTTGCGCATAGCGCCGGAACTGCAGTGCCATCAGCGCCAGCAGCACCGACTTGCCGGCGCCGGTCGGCCCGACGATCAGCGTGTGACCGACATCGCCGACATGGATGGAAAGCCGGAACGGGGTCGAGCCTTCGGTCTTGCCGAACAGCAGCGGGGGTGCTGCGAAATGCTCGTCCCGTTCCGGTCCCGCCCACACCGCCGAGAGCGGGATCATATGGGCGAGATTCAAGGTGTTTATCGGCGGCTGCCGCACATTGGCATAGACATGGCCGGGCAGTGAGCCGAGCCAGGCGTCCACGGCGTTGATGGTTTCGGGCATCGCGGTGAAGTCGCGGCCCTGGATCACCTTCTCGACCAGCCGCAGCTTCTCGGCGGCGATGCGCGGATCGTCGTCCCAGACAGTGATTGTCGCGGTGACATAGGCCTGGCCCGCATAGTCCGCGCCCAGCTCCTGCAGCGCCATGTCGGCGTCGGCCGCCTTGTTGGACGCATCCGTGTCGACCAGCGCCGACGCCTCGTTGGTCATCACCTCCTTCAGGATTGCGGCGATCGACTTGCGCTTGGCGAACCACTGCCGCCGGATCTTGGTCAGCAGCTTCGTCGCGTCGGTTTTGTCGAGCAGAACGGCGCGCGTCGACCAGCGATAGGGAAAGGCCAGCCGGTTCAACTCGTCGAGGATGCCGGGCGTGGTCGCGGTCGGAAACCCGACAATGGTGAGGATGCGGACATGCGAGTCGCCGAGCCGGGGTTCAAGCCCGCCTGTGAGTGGCTGATCAGCCAGCAGGGCGTCGAGATACATCGGCGTTTCGGGCACGCGGACGCGATGCCGCTTCGTCGACACGGTCGAGTGCAGATAGGTCAGGGTCTCGCCATCATCGAGCCAGGCGCATTCCGGCATGAAGGCGTCGATGAGCTGGAGGATGCGATCGGTGCGGTCGGCGAAGCCGCGCAGGATCTCGTGTGCGTCGACGCCGGCATGATCGCGGCCCTCGTAGAGCCAGGTCTCGGCCCGCGCGGCGTCCTCGGCCGGTGGCAGATAGAGGAAGGTCAGAAAGTAGCTGGACTCGAAATGCGCGCCCGCTTCCTCGAAGTCGGCTTTGCGTTCGGCGTCGACAAGGGCGGATGCACTGTCGGCGAACATGCTTGCCGGATAGGTGGCGGCGCCATGGCGCTGCGCCTCGACGAAGATCGCCCAGCCGGAACCGAGGCGACGGAACGCATTGTTGAGCCGTCCGGCGACGGCGACCAGCTCGGCCGGCACGGCGCTGTCGAGGTCCGGGCCGCGGAAGCGTGCAGTGCGCTGCAGGCTGCCGTCCTTGTTCAGCACGATCCCTTCGCCGACCAGCGCGACCCAGGGCAGGAAGTCGGGGAGCCGGGTATTGCGGTTGCGATATTCGGCAAGGTTCATCATTGGTGTCGCTCCTCAGACCGACAGGTGGCCGGGGATGCGCAGATGCTTGCGCACGACGTCGACGAACTGCGGATCGCGCTTGGCCGCCCAGACGGCCGCGAAATGTCCGACAGCCCAAAGGCCCAGGCCGACCAGCCAAAGGCGGAGGCCGAGGCCGAGCGCGGCTGCGAGCGTCCCGTTGAGAATGGCGAGCGAACGCGGGGCGCCGCCGAGCAGGATGTGCTCGGTCAGCGCCCGGTGAACCGGAACCGAGAAGCCGGGCAGCTCACCACCATGATCCGCGCCATCCGCCATTAGACGAGCGCCCCGCCGCCGAACGAGAAGAACGACAGGAAGAAGCTGGACGCGGCGAAGGCGATCGACAGGCCGAAGACGATCTGGATCAGCTTGCGGGCACCGCCGGACGTGTCGCCGAAGGCCAGCGTCAGGCCGGTGATGATGATGATCATCACCGCGATGATCTTGGCGACGGGCCCCTCGATCGATTCGAGGATGGATTGCAGCGGCGCTTCCCACGGCATGGAGGAACCGGAGGCGTGCGCGGCGGGCGCCATCACCAATGAGACGAATGTGACGGATACCGCTGTCGCGATATGGTGGCGGATGCGCAGGGCGTGCTTGATCATGACGGGTCTCCTGTGAGGGGCTGGGTTGCGGGGGTGACGCGGTAGTCGCCGTCGGAGCCGAGGCCCTCGATGCGGGCGAGTTCGGCGAGGCGGCGCGATGCGCCGCGGCCGGAGAGCACGGCGACGAGATCAATCGTCTCGGCGATCAGGGCGCGCGGGACGGTGACGACGGCTTCCTGAATGAGCTGCTCCATGCGGCGGAGAGCGCCGATGGCGGTGCCGGCGTGGATGGTTCCGACGCCGCCGGGGTGGCCGGTGCCCCAGGCCTTCAGCAGATCGAGCGCCTCGGCGCCGCGGACCTCGCCGATCGGGATGCGGTCGGGGCGCAGGCGAAGCGAGGAGCGGACAAGATCGGAAAGCGAGGCGACACCGTCCTTCGTGCGCATCGCGACCAAGTTCGGCGCGGCGCATTGCAGCTCGCGCGTGTCCTCGATCAGAACGACGCGGTCCGAGGTTTTTGAGACCTCGGCCAGCAAGGCGTTGGTGAGCGTGGTCTTGCCGGTCGAGGTGCCGCCGGCGACGAGGATATTGCGCCGGTCGGTGACAGCCTGGCGCAGCGTCTCGGCCTGACTTGCGGCCATGATGCCGGCGGCGACATAATCATCGAGGGTGAACACTGCGACAGCGGGCTTGCGGATTGCGAAGGCCGGCGCTGACACCACGGGGGGCAACAGCCCCTCGAACCGCTCCCCCGTCTCGGGAAGCTCGGCCGACACACGCGGCGCTCCGGGATGAACCTCCGCGCCGACATGGTGGGCGACGAGACGGATGATGCGTTCGCCGTCCGAAGGCGACAGCAGCTCACCCGTGTCGGATAGTCCTTCGGATAGGCGGTCGACCCAGAGCCGCCCATCGGGATTGAGCATCACCTCGACGATCGCTGGGTCTTCTAGGAAGCGGGCGATCGCCGGCCCAAGGGCCGTGCGCAGCATACGGGCGCCGCGCAGGATCGCTTCCGATTTCTGGTGAGTGGCCGCCACGTCATCCCCGCTCTGTTGCGGGACCGCGACATGCGGCCCTGGATCGGGGATGAGTAGAAGAGGCAGAAATTAGGGCCTGACAACAACCATCATGTCATCGTCGTACTGTGGCGTACAAAGACAGGGAAACGGCGGAATGACCGAATACTTGCGGTCTACGTGGTCGTGATTAATCCGCGTCGCGCGCGGGCGCGATGTCCTCTGAAATCTCCTGCCGAAGCTTCGGCCCGTGAGCTAGTCGCCGGCCGAGCGCGGTGACGAATGCCTCGTAGCGCTCGCCGGCTTTCGAGCGCGCTGCGGCCTGCGCGGGCTCCGGTAGCGGCGGGTTTGTCGTCAGCCAGAAGCGGATGAACACGGCGAGCGTCTCGACCGCTATCCCAAGGTCGCGCTCCATCCGCGCCATGCGGCGGTCGAGCTGATCGAGCCGCTTCGTCGTCGCCGCCTCCTGCCGTTCGGCACCATCGGGCGACAGGAAGGAGGCGATGCCGGCTTCCGCGATCAGCGATAGTGATTGATCGCGCCGTGCGGCGTGCGCGGCGAGCGCCTTCATGACGTCTGGTTCGAGATACACCGACAGGCGCTGCTTCTTGAAAGGCTTTGCCATGGTGTCTCCTAAAGCTCGATGCCGTCGCCGGGATCGAGCGACGCCTGGCGTGCCACTTGGCGCATGGTCTGATTCATGCGCGAGAGACGCGCGGTTTCCTCATCGGCGTCGTCGCGTGGATCGATCTCGAACTCGTTTTCGATGGGTTGCTTAGGCTCGACGGGTTTCGAGCGGCTGAGCTCCGGCTGGTGCCGGCGCTCGGAGTCGGTCGTATCCTCGTCCTCCGATCCGTCGCCGCTGGAGGGCATCGCGACCGCCGGCACCTCCGGCAGGGCCAGCGCGCTCCAGTCGTCCGATTGGGCCGTTGCCGGTTTCAACAGGTTCGGCGGCGGTAGGATGCGCTCCTGAAGCCGGCGATCCTCATAATATCGCGCCTTCTTCGCGCGGATCGGCGGGGTGCCGGCGACCATGACGATTTCGTCTGATGGCGGAAGCTGCATGATCTCGCCGGGCGTCATCAGTTGCCGGGCTGTTTCCGAGCGCGAGACCATCATGTGGCCCAGCCACGGCGACAGGCGATGGCCGGCATAGTTCTTCATCGCGCGCATCTCGGTCGCAGTGCCGAGCGCGTCCGAGACACGCTTGGCGGTCCTTTCGTCATTGGTCGCGAAGCTGACGCGGACATGGCAGTTGTCGAGGATCGAATTATTCGGCCCATAGGCCTTCTCGATCTGGTTCAGCGACTGGGCGATCAGGAAGGCTTTCAGCCCGTAGCCGGCCATGAAGGCGAGCGCGCTCTCGAAGAAGTCTAGGCGACCCAGCGCCGGGAACTCGTCGAGCATGAGCAGTAGCCGGTGGCGATTGCCCTTCGCATTCAGATCCTCGGTGAGCCGCCGGCCGATCTGATTGAGGATCAGACGGATCAGTGGCTTGGTCCGATTGATGTCCGACGGCGGCACGACGAGATAGAGCGTCGTCGGATGTTTGCTGCCGACGACGTCGGTGATGCGCCAGTCGCAGCGGCGTGTGACCTCGGCGACGACGGGATCGCGGTAGAGGCCGAGGAACGACATGGCGGTGGACAGCACGCCCGATCGCTCGTTGTCGGATTTGTTCAGCAGCTCGCGCGCGGCGCTGGCGATTACCGGATGCGGGCCGGCCTCGCCGAGATGGGCCGTCCTCATCATGGCGGCCAGCGTCGAGTCAATCGGCCGCTTCGGATCGGAAAGGAAGGCGGCGACGCCAGCCAGGGTCTTGTCGGCCTCGGCATAGAGGACGTGCAGGATGGCGCCGACCAGCAGCGCGTGGCTGGTTTTTTCCCAGTGGTTCCGCTTCTCGAGCGAGCCTTCCGGATCGACCAGAATGTCGGCGATGTTCTGCACGTCGCGGACTTCCCACTCGCCGCGGCGCACCTCGAGCAGAGGATTGTAGGCGGCCGACTTCGCGTTGGTCGGATCGAACAGCAGCACGCGGCCGTGCCGGGATCGAAAGCCCGCCGTGAGCGTCCAGTTCTCCCCCTTGATGTCGTGGACGATGGCCGAGCCCGGCCAGGTCAGCAGTGACGGCACGACCAGGCCGACGCCTTTGCCCGATCGCGTGGGAGCGAAGCACAGCACATGCTCGGGGCCATCGTGGCGGAGATAGTCGCGCTCGAACTTGCCCAGGATGACTCCATCCGCGCCCAGCAGGCCGGCGGCACTCACTTCGCGAGCAGCGGCCCATCGGGCGGAGCCGAAGGTCTCGGCGTTCTTGGCTTCGCGCGCCCGCCAGACGGACATGCCGATCGCGACGGCAATGGAGATGAAGCCGCCGGACGCGGCGATATAGGCGCCCTCGATGAAGATCGGCGGGGCATAGGCATCGTAGAAATACCACCACCAGAAGAAGGCGGGCGGATAGTAAATCGGCCAGCCGGCCAGTTCGAACCAGGGAAGTCCAAGCTGCGGCTGAAAGCCGAGCCGATAGGCCGTCCATTGCGTCGCCGCCCAGGTCGTCATCAGCACGATCAGGAAAACGGTGAGGATCTGGCCCCAGAGGATTTTGGTCGCCGACATGGCGGGCACTCCTTTCTTGATTGGGCTACATGCCGAGCCCGCGGTTGCGGCCGAAGCTCCAGTCGACGCCACCGGCGCCGCGCGACACGCCGGAGACGTGCTGACCGATCTGTCGCTCGATCGACGGCGACCAGGGCACGAGCTGAAAGCCGAGGCCGTCGTCGATCATGGCGAAGCGGCCCGACGCGAGCGCAAAGCGCTGGCGATAGGTGCCAGCCACATATTCGCCCGCCGCGGCCTTCGAGAATTGCCGACCGGTCTCGGCCGCAAGCTTCTCGCCAAGGGCATCGACCTCGCGCTGCCGCAGCGTGTCGATCAGACCAGGGGAGAAGCTGACACCGCGCGTCTGCCGCTCGGCGAGGCCCTGGCCGACGAGATGGTCGGCTCGCCTGTCCATCGCCTGGCGAACCTCCGCGCCGAAGCCGCCACCGCCGAGTGCGACCGGATCGCGGGCGATCGCCTGCCGGTCGAGCCAGGTGGCGCCGGTGGCATGGACCTGCCGTTCGATGTCGAGATCGGAGCGGACGGCGAGCGCGACTCGGCGACGGCCCTGCGCGTCGTCGAATTTGCGCAGCTCGACGATCGAGCCCGGCGCGCTGTCACCGGCCGCGTCGAGGTCGGGCAGCTTGATGTGATGGGTTCGTCCGTCCGTGCCATCGACCACGGCATAGGCGGTGCCCTTCAGCTCATCGTCGAGACCACGATCGACCAGCCGGCCGACGACAGGATCGTTGAGGCTCTCGCCGGCGAGCACATAGCTGGCGGCGCCGCGCTCGATAGCGCGTTCGGTCAGGCCGCGATGAATGCGTTTGATGATGTCGCCACGCTCGCCCAGTTCGCGCAGCGTCGCTTCGGCATTCTCCGATACGACCCATTGGCCGGGGCCGATCTGATCCGCAAGGCCGAGTGTCTCCAGCTTCCGCAGCCGGCCGACCTTCATCGCGTGGAACTGGTCGGGCTGGCGATCGGGGTGTGGGGCGAGATCGACGACGCCGGTGCGATAGGCGTCGCGCGAAAGCTGGCGGTCGAGATTGGTCCAGCGCTCCGCCTCGATCTGGCGTTCGAGATTGCGGCGTATCTCGTGATCGGTGCGCGGCCCGAGCTCTTGGGTGACGAGATCCTGCGCGCGGGCGCGCATGCCTTCCTTGATATAGTCGCGCGAGATGACGAGGTCCTGGCCGTCATGGGTGCGCCCGCGCAGGATGATGTGGACGTGCGGATTATCGGTGTTCCAGTGATCGACACCGACCCAGTCGAGCTTCGTGCCGAGGTCTTTCTCCATCTGCCCCATCAGATCGCGGGCATAGGTCTTGAGGTCGGACATCTCCGTCGCGTCCTCCGGCGAGACGATGAACCGGAAGTGATGCCGGTCGTCCTGGGTCCGCTCGGCGAAGGCCTTGGGATCGGCGTCCTCGGTCTCGGGACCGAACAGCCGCGCCTTCTCCCCATCCCGGGTGACACCCTCGCGCCGCAGATAGCTGAGGTGCGCGCTGAGCGGCGCGGCCCGAGCGCCATGACGGACGACGCGCGTCTTGATGACCGTGTTGCGCGATCGGCTAGTGAGCAGCCGGTTGGCCTGGACGGTCGCGCGCTGGCCGCGCCCGAAACGCGAGCGGTTGCCCGAGCTGATCTGGCCGGACCGCGAGACGCTGCCGCCGGCGCGTTGGGCGGCCGCCAGCGCCTGCGCGATGAAGGGCCGCGCCTGCTGCGCGCGGGTCGAACGGATGCGGCCTGGCCGGATGCGGAAATCGTCCTCGCCGCTCATGGCCGAGGTCCCGCACATCGCGCAAAGCTGAGGAAATTCTTGGAGAAATGGCGAATGCGCAGGCTGCGCCGATCAGGCGCACCTCGCGCTAACGCGTCATAAGTCTCTGAAAACACACGACCGCACCAAGCCGCACCTCGCGCGCTTTTATCTCGCCATCGTGCGGTTGTGTTGCCTGCTCCTCCTCCTCGGACCGCCCATCCTCCGCCAGAGCACGCTATTCCACGAAATGCTGCGAACACCGTCATCGCGGCCCCCCATCGCCGTTTCGGGCGACAAACAGGCCCGCGGATTGCGGAGCGATGGCTGTGGCATCGCGCACCGGAGTTGCAGCCGGAGCCTCGTTCGAGGCGCGATCGCCGGGTGTCGGAGCAGCGGTTGCAGCGCGCTCGGACTGCACGATGAAGAGTGGCGAGCGTGTCCAGGCGTTGGGATCAGCCGCCGCGACCGTGACGGGAGCAGGGGCATCTGCGCCGCCGATAATGGGCGCGAGCGCGGCAACATAGGCGCGGGTTTCGGCCGGTAAAGGTCGGCCCGCGAGATACTCCTCGTAGCGGCCGGGACCAGCATTGTATGCCGCAAGGAAGCCCGGCGAACCATAGCGGTCGTGCATCTCGCGAAGATAAGCGGCGCCCGCCAGAATATTGTCGCGTGGATCGTAGGGATTCGCGCCGAGCCGGTGACGCGCGCGCAGATCGGTCCATGTGGCGGGCATGATCTGCATCAGTCCCATCGCGCCGGCCGAAGAGATCGCTCGCACGTCGCCAGCGCTTTCGACGCGCATGACGGCGCGTATCCAGTGCTCGGGAGTGCCGAACCGTTGCGCGGCCTCGGCGATGAACGCGGCGTAGGGATCGACGCGAGAGGGGCGCTCGGCCGACACGGTCTGCGCATCCGCGGTGGCGCAGAGCGGCGCGGAAAGCAGAAGGCCGGAAAGGAGAAGGAGGGCTGTGCGCCGAGCGGTGTTTGACCACCCGGCGACAGCTTTGGGGAGCGGGACTGACATCGTTCAGTCCCGCTCGGCGCGCTTGGGCGGACGGTTCCAGTGCAAGCCCCAGGCGGACTTGTCGTCGGCGGACTGGAAGAGGTTGGCGCGGATCGGATGACAGAAGGTCGGATCGTCGATCTGCAGCGAGACGTAGTCGCCGGCCTTCTCGCCGGTGCGCTTCCACCCTGCACCGATCTCCGCGCCGGTTTCGTTGTTCATGCTGTCGAGAACATGGACACGGAAGTCCGGCGCATTCTCGGCATCGGACGGTTCGGCCGGAACGATGATGATGTCCTGGTGCAATGACAGCGTCATCAGGTGGCCGATGAAGCCGTCATTTTCGCGCGTGAATTGACCGATAACGGACATGTGCGTCTCCTTCAGATTGCGGTGGGCAAGGTCATGGGCGTGCCGTCACCGCGTCGGCGCGCGCCAGACGAAGCGGTCATCACCGTCCTCGTCGGTGTAGAGGGGGGTGGCCCGGCCGATGACCGAGCTGGCGGGCAGCGGTCCGAAGTAACGGCCGTCGAGGCTGTCGCGGACCTGCCAGTTCATCAGGAACAGCTCGTCGTCGGCAATGACGCGGCATCCCTGCCAGGTCGGCAGTTCGCGGCCCCGGCGATCACGTTCGAGCGCATCGCCAATGGCTCGGCCATCGACGGTGATCGTGCGGCCCGATCGGCACACACGTTGACCGGGCAGACCCGCGACCCGCTTCAGCAGCGGCACGCCACGCGGCAGATATCCGCCATCGGCAAGGAACGTGGCGATCGGCTCCGGCGCCGCTACGGCGACGAGGTCGGACGCTTCCAATCCGTCGCTGGCGCTGATCGCATAGAGGCCGATCGGTGTGCTCGCGGAGGCATTCCAGATCAGCTTCGGCGCGAAGGACACGATCGACAGGATGCCCATCAGCATCACCGCCAAGTACGTCGTCATGACGTATCCAAAGCGGCTCATGGCGTGATCATCCGGCGCAGGAGGAAGGCACGATGCTGCTGCGCGTCGTAGGCGCGCGGTGCTTCACCGGCCGTCAGACGGTTGTGGACGTGTCGCCAGTGATCGGGCGAAACGTCGATCGCGCCGATGCCCCGCGCCTCGATGGCATCGATGAGTTGGAGGACGCGCTCGACCTTCGGCCAGCCGTCGGCGCGCAACAGGATGTCGCCGCCGGGGCGCACGAATGGCAGGGTCTGGCAGCGCTCGCCCGCGCCGACGGCGCGCACGATGTCGAGGCGCGAAAGTGCGGTGCCGTATTCGTTGGAGGTCCAGCGAACGAAGGCGAAGACGCTGTCCGGTGCGAATGACACGACGCGCCGGCGGCGGTCGATGATCTGTTCGGCGACATCGCGACCGAACCTGATCCAGAACTCGATCTTCTTCTCGATCCACGTCAGCTCTACCTGGGTCAGGTCATCGGCCGCGAGCGCGGGCGGCAAGCCGCTGCGCAGCGACGGATCGGCGTCACCGATCATCGTGGCTCTCCTTCGCTGGTGGGAAATTCGCGTTCGAACAGTGCGCGCAACATGTCGGCGACGGTCTGTCCGCGCTGGAAGGCGGCGATTTTGATCCGGCCGCGCATGTCGGCGGTGACGTCGATCGTCATCCTGGCGGTGAAGTCGGCGGCGGCTTCGGCGCGGGGCGCTGGACGGTCCGGCGCCTTGATCCAGCTTTCCGGATCGGCCGGGCGGGACGCGAAGCCGCGTTTCGAGGACCGCTCGCTCATGTCCCGATCCTCGCGACTTCGGCAGCGAGCGCGGCAATCTCCCGCGCGGCGGGCGATGTATCGTCCTGCTCGGCCGCGAGCCGCCCGGTCTGCACGACATCGGCGAAAGCGATGCGCTGACCGATGGTGGTCAGGAGCGGCGGCGGATCGTGCTCGGCTAGCGTTTCAGCGGTTTCGCGGGCGAGGATCGTGCGGGCGGCACAGCGGTTGAGGACAAACCGCGCCTTGAGATCCGGTCGATAGATCCGCGCTTCGCGGAGCAGCGTCAGCATCTCGGCCGACGCCCAGCCGTCGAGCGGCGATGGCTGCACCGGGATCAGCACCAGGTCGGCAGCAAGCAATGCCGAGCGCATCAGTTCGGCGACACGCGGCGGCCCGTCGATGACGACGTGATCGACATCGCGCGCCAACTCCGGCGCTTCGCGGTGGAGCGTGTCGCGCGCCAGGCCGACCACCCCGAACAGCCGCTCCAATCCCTCCCGGCCGCGCTGCTGCGAGCAGTCGAGCGCCGATCCCTGTGGGTCGGCGTCGATCAGCGTGACGCGCTGCCCATGCCGAGCCCATTCACCGGCGAGATGGAGGGCGAGCGTCGTCTTTCCGACGCCGCCCTTCTGGTTGAGGAACGCGACGATCATGACGGTCTCCCGGCGATCGGGGACTCGTCCACAGCGGCCGAAAAACGCGGTCGCGTTAGAAAGATTCCGTAGGAATCTAGGTTAGATAAGTTACGGGGCTCGCAAGCTACTGATTCAGCGCGAGGAATCGACGATTCCGGTCCCCGATAGCACGAGAGTCCGGTCCCCGATGGCACGATAGTGCCGGTCCCTGATAGCACGAGACGATTCACAGCTTATCCCCAGGTCGAGTTGTCGAGCGGCGACGGCGGCGCGGGATGCCGAGCGCGTCGGGATCGGTGGG
>NZ_ALVC01000003.1:0-48695 GCF_000293195.2 Sphingomonas sp. LH128 | reverse complement strand
AGGGCTTCTTCGCCAAGCTGACCAACCGCCGTCTCAAACGCGGCGTCTTCCACTCGCTCATCGACCTCCAGGCGGCCATCAACCGCTTCCTTGCCGAGCACAATGAAAGCCCAAAGCCATTCGTCTGGACCGCAGACCCAGATAAGATCATCGCCGCCGTCAGGCGCGGGCATCAAGTGTTAGATTCCTGCCACTAGCGCGCGATCCCGTCCAGTAGCCGTGCCCCTCGCCGCCATCTAGAGCATCATCGAGCGCATTCGTGACCAGAAGCGAAGGATCGATGTTGCGCAGATGCAGCCTGTCGTACGCCTGGCCGGGAAGCGGCTCGACGTTGTCCAGCAGCCGGCCGACAAGTTCATACAGCGCCAGCCATTGGTACTTCTTTCCGATCCGCTCGATACGGTGGCTCCCGCGTTCCGAGCGCACCGATCGATCGAAGTCGCCATGTAGAGCCTCAGACCACCCCAGATCGTGGGCCCGCTTGATGACCCATCGGCGCGCCCAGCCCAGATTGAGTTCCGCAGCGCCCTTGCCGGCGATACGCTGGTACATTCCGTCGGCACGCCAGTATTCCGCCTTTTCGCGCCATTCCTCGAACTCGTCCGATCCGACCGCCGCCCTGAATGCGGCCTTTACCGCGCGAACACTGTCGCGTCCCGGGCCAAAGGCGGCCGATTGTCCTTCCCGCTCGATCACTGCCATCATGGCATCGTGGGCCTGGATCATGGGCGGTGTCGCCCGGGCGGTGAAGTCACGAAACCACGCATTTCGCATGTCGTTTGCGGTCGGCAGGGGCGAGGTTCCTAACGTCGACATGCTCCAGTCACGAACCGCAGAATCGAGGACATACCGGCCGAAATCGCCGTCCTTGCACGACTCCACGATCTCGTCCGGGAAGCGTCCCGCATCCCCATATGCGCGCATGTAACCGTCGATGACATCGTCGGATACGTGCTCGATCGGCCATGCGCTGCGGTGCGGCCCGGCTGCCTTGGCGATTGCACCGTGATCGAGCGCGCCGCACCGGGTCGCGACGGCGACGAGGCCAACGGCATGATCGCGCAGCAGGGCATTAGCCGGGGGATCGCCTCGCACGAAGAGGTCGTCGTAGACTGCGGCGGCAACCCCGGCGAGATCCGTCGTCGTCCAGCGCCCCTGCAAAGCTGCACCGAGCAGTGCGGCAAGCATCCGCTCCACGACATAGAGGTCGTCGAGCGTTCTGAAATCGCTCCACAGCCGCGCCGCGAGTGCAGGGCGATCGGCGAGCAACATCACGAGCGCCTTCGTCGCCCGGTCCCGCAACGGCCTGCGCGTCGTCGTGAAGAACCATGCAAGTTGCCGCCCGGCGAGCTCTGCCCGTGTCTCGCCGATGCGGGCCTGATCCGCGTTCCAGACCCATTCGACGAGCGACATCGCTCTTTGCGATTCCACAAGGTGGATGGACCACAAGGCATCGCGTTCGGGCATCGCCAGCGCGCGCAGCTCGGCGTCGAGCGCGAGGACATTGAAATCATGCCCCGGCTCGCTCGAAAGGGCGATCAGCGTCTCCAGACGCAGTTCGTCACTGCCCTGCTCGCAAACCAGCTCCCAGGTTCGCGCGGAGAACGCGCTGGCGCGGCGGGTCAGCAGGCTTTGCTCGAACGCCGGCTCGATCAGGAAATGATAGGGAAGCGCGTCGTGATCGGGAAGCTCGACGCCCAGCTTTTCAGGAAGCTGTATCGCGAGCGCTTCCAGCAGGCCCGGCACGATGCGCGATGTCTCATCGTTCAACGCATTCGACAGAGCGGTCGCGCGTCCGGTCTGGGCGGCGTTCGTCGCGCCGCAGGCACCGGGTCCGCCCTCGTCTTTCAGAAGCCAGGCAGCGACTGCGTGGTCGCCATGCCGCTCGAAGGTGAAGCGGACGATATGAGCGGAACCGGGTTGTGAATAGCGGTCGCTTTCGACCAGCAGGAGCCCCTCGTTTTCAAGCTGGAAGAGCAGATCTCGCGACGTACGGTCATCATCGTGGATTTCGCGTATGAGCTGGTCGGCACGATCGAATCCGATCTCGCCGCGGCCGGTTGCAGCCATCTCGCTGGCCAGAGCCGCGATCGCCTTGCCCACCAGGTTGCGTCTCGGGGCCGCCTCGAGGCTTGCCTCCACACGCCTCGTGACCCCTTTCTCGAACAGCTGGAGGATGTCCGATATGCCTCCCAGTTCGCGCGGCACCAGAGCAGCGCCCTCGAGCCCCAGCGCGTCGCAGGTCAGCCGCAGGAACAGCGGATTTGTGAGCTCATCGAGCTGGCGCGGCGTTTCGGGCACGCTGATGCCGCGGCGCGCCAGATAGAAAACGACCTCCTCGTCGTTGAAGCCTTCGTGGAGGACGCGCGGCAGCCTGCTTTCCCCCAGAACGTCGGGTACGACGATCTCCTCGTAAGTCGTCCGGCAGGACAGCACCACCGTGATCCAGGGGAAATCGGCGATGTTCCGGAGAAACCCGGCAAGACGTTCGGGCCAGATGGCCTGGCCGTTCTTTTCGTTCAGTGCATCGATCGCCACCAGGCAGCGCACGCCGTCAGCCTCGCCGGCGGCATTGAGCGCTCCGAGGAATTGCCTGACGCGCAGGTCACGCGGCAGGTCGAGGTCGCGCAGGATCTCGCCCCACGGTTCGGCATCGGGAAGCTTGCCGCCCAGGACCATGAGAGCGGGACGGCCGGCGGCGATCTGGTGTTCGCAGGCATCGGCGAGCAGATGGGATTTGCCGGTCCCCGCATCGCCGACCACCAGCATCGAGCGTTGGTCGAGAAACCGCCAGTGCACGGACCGGATGACACCGGCGGTAGCACGAAGGCTCGAGACCAGCCTTGAGACCGCAGCATCCGGGGCAGAAATACTGTGGGTGGAACGACGCGCCCTAAGCCTGCGGTTCCAGGCAATCGCCAGATCGAGAGCCCGGTCCACTGCCTCGACGACCTGATCGCGCGGGAACGGCTCGGGGCGCTCAACCGAGAGCCGGGTCAGCACGGCTGTAACCGCGACCGCGGCAGCGTGCGCGCCGCCGCTGTCGCCTACGCTGTCATTTGCGCTGCTATCAGCAACAGCCCCTGCAATTCCTCCATCGCCCGCCCCTCCGCCATCCGCGCCAGTCGTCGCGGCTTCGACTGTGCCCTGCCCCGTGGACGTTCCAGCGGCGCCGGGTGTGGGTTCGGCGGCCTGTGAATTATCGGAGCCGGAATATTCGGGGTCAGGATCGGCGAGCGCAGGGGCGGGATCGGCCCGCCAGACGGAAGCTGCGAGATGGACCTGGATGGTCCGGGCCAGAGAGGCAAGCGTCTCGAATATCGACGGGTCGCGCAGTGAGGCGAGGATCGTCTGCCGGATAGGTATGTCGATATGGGATTGCGGGCTGTAGCGCTCGCCCAGACTGTCGGCGGTGCGATCGAACGCAGCGCGGAACCACTCCTGGGTGAGCAGTTCCTTATCGAACCAGAATGCGATGCGGCCGCCGGCCCGCGGATGGCTGCTTGTCAGTCGCGATTTCAGTGCATGGGCATCCCATCGCTCAATCTCGATAGCGCGATGCCCCTGGGCGGCCAGCGCGATGCGCTTCTCCTTCCACGCATCCCATTTTGAGAGAGCGGTCTTCACCTCAGAGCGCCGCGAGTCCGCGAGATCAAAGGGCATGCACGCAATGAAGCGGCGCATCCCGGGGTGTTTCTCGAGCGCTTGGGTCAGCGATCCGTCGAGCGAGGCAAGCATGCTATCGAAGTTGCTGTAGAACTTGACCTGCCATCCGATCTCCGAGCCATCGTCAAGGGTCGCGAAGCACTCGATGCCGCCGTCTCCTCCGGGGCCCTTTCGATCGAACCGGGCGCGCGCTCCGACATCCTCGTCATTCGCCAGTTGGCAGCACAGCTCCTCAAACGCATTGGCCTGAGTGCCGTTATGCAGCCGGATCTTTGAGAAATCGATGTCGGGAAGTGGCATGGTACCGTCCGGGCCTGAAAATCTGGTCGTAAAGACAGCCCTTTTTGGGAAACTCTTCGTCTGATTACAATGTCATGGCTCACTTTTTCCTGACGGGTACAGTGGTGGATGGCGGACATAGCCCTCCTGTCGCTGCCGCCGCTTCCTGAACCTTGCCGACGAAAGATGGGGATGCCGTCCTGCGGCCTCGGTGCGGCGCCCGGTCGGCCATGATAGAGGTGGGCCGTGAGCGTGTCCCAAGACCCTGCCCAGACCCGTGCGAGCGACCTCGCTGCGTTTACGCTGCAGGCGGGCGACGGCTCGGCGGGAAGGGGAACCAGTCCTGCGGCCAGCGGGCCGGCGGGGACCTGTTTCGAGGCTCGGGTCGGGGCCCATTACCTCCTGGCCATGATATCGGGCGCAGAGGCGCGCGGGGTGCCCGACGCGATCATCGAGCGCGTTGGTTTCCAGCGGGCTGCAAGCGGGTTCCCGCTGGATGACGTGATCGTTCACGGCCGCCTCGCCACCGGTGAAGCGCTGACCCTTGAAATCCAGGTCAAACGCACTGTCACCTTCGCGCCTGGCGACACGGTCTTTGCTGAGGTGGCAGCACAGATCGCTCGCGCCGTCGCCGGCGGTGCGCTGGACGAGCCCGCCCATGGCTTCGCGGTTGCGATCGCGCGTCGCTCGTTCAAGATCGAGGGCCCCTACCAGGATGTCCTGACCTGGGCACGGCAGCTTACGCGCCGTGAGCTGTTCGCGCGCATCGATGCACCGGGGGAAGGCAACGTGGATGCGCGCAGGTTCATCGCAACGTTCCGCGATCGCCTCACCTCTGCCGGCCTCGGACTCGACGATGACACTCTCTGGCATATCCTGCGCCGGTTCCAGATCCTGCCCTTCGATTTTGGCAACGAGGGCTCGGCCGACAGGGTTCTGGGCGTCGAACGCGCCGCACGCACGTTGGCCGCCGGCTCGCCGGGCGGCTTGTGTGAATGGCTCGGCACCATAGCCCTGGAGAGCGCCGCGAACGGTGGCGGGGACATTGCGCTGCACGATGCGCGTCGGCGCATCTCGATCGAGGGCCGGTTCGAACTCGAGGGCCTTGCGGACCTGCGGCCGGCGGGTGCGAGGCTTGCCGAGATGACCCGCCATGCGCTTGAGGACATCGGCCACCAGATCGCCGGGATCTCGCTCCCGCGCGCGGCACCCATGGAGGCGATCCACGCGGCCCGCGACCAGGGACGCTACATCGAGATCCGCGGCGGCGCGGGCGTCGGCAAGTCGGCGCTCCTGCGCCAGATCGCCGAGCAGTCCATGCGCGAGAGCCGGATCATCCTGCTGAGCCCCAATCGTACACCTGGCCCGGGCTGGGCGGCGTTACGCAGCCAGTTGCAGGTGCCGGGAACCGCACGCGAGTTCCTGCTCGATCTTGCGTCTTGCGGCGGAGCCCTACTTCTCGTCGACAATCTCGACTTCTTCACCAGCGAACCCGCGCGTGCGACCGTCGTCGATCTGATACGCGAGGCCGCCGCAATCCCGGGATTCGCGGTAATCGTGACCGGCCGTCCCGAATTCGGGATCGATGAGCCCAGCTGGGTTCCTTTCGAGGCCAGGGCCCTGCTGGGCCCGGCCGCGCCGGTGATGGTCGGCGATCTGGAGGACGCCGAAATCGAGGCGCTCGCACGCCAGGCCCCTTTCCTGCGCGGTTTGCTGTCCCCGACCCATCCTGCCGCCGCGATCGTGCGCAATCCCTATCGCCTGGCCCGCCTTGCCGCACTCGAAAACGGGGCGCGGCCGGATCATATCGACCGCTTCCGTTCCGAGATCGACATGGCGGACGACTGGTGGCGCAGCGGTGATGGCCCGCCGACCGGACGGCGCCAGCGCCGGCGTATCCTTGCCGCGCTGGGCGAGGCTGCGCTTGCGGGACGCAGCACGATCGACGCTTCCAGTCACGACAGCGGCGCGATCGAAGCGCTGATCGCGCGGGAAACCGTTATCGAGTTCGGCATCGACAGGCTGGGTTTCCGACACGACGTCCTGCGCGAATGGGCGAGCGCTGCGCTGCTCCACGAAAGACAGGATCTTTCCGGCCTTCCCCTGAATGCACCGGTTCCGCCGTCTCTCGCGCGTACCGTCGATCTTGTCGCGCGCTTCTCGCTGGAGCGCTCGCAGGAGGCGGCGCCATGGGCGCAGATGCTCGTGGCTCTCGGCGCGCCCGGGATGGACCCGTCCTGGCGGCGGCCTGCCCTGCTCGCAATCGTGCGCTCCGAGCTTGGCGCCGGTATGCTGGCCAGGGAAAATCGGCTCCTCCTTGTAGATGACGGGGTCCTGCTGCGCGAACTCATCCGCACTACGCTCGCAGCCGAGAGCCAGTCGGGCGATGCCATTCTGGAGAGCCTGGGGATCGATGTCGCAAGCTATCCACGCTCGCATATCATCCCACGCAATGCGAGCTGGACCTCGCTCGTGCTCTTCGTGCTTGCGCTTGGCGATGCGCTTCCTGCAGCAGCGCTGGGCGATGTGCTTCTGCTCTTCGAACGCTTCACCCTCGCAACGTTGGGAGCGGATCGGCACACGCCGCGCATTACCACACTGCTGTATAGATGGCTGCTCGCGGTCGAGACGCGAACGCGCGCGCAAGGCATCGACGAAGCCGCGACCCAGCTCGGCTGGGCAGAGCTGGCGGGGCACGAGACCGACATAAGGCGCATCTTCGTTGCCTTTGCCAACTCTGTCCCCGCTCTCGCACGCGAATATCTTGAACATGTCGCGGCAAATCCCGGCAGGCGTGAGACCATCCGCTCGCTTCTCACCTACCGCGGCCAACTCGCCCGCGCCGCGCCGACCGAGCTGGCCGCGCTCACGCTAGAGGCGCTGACGGTACCAGCGGGCAGATCGGGCCGCCGCCGGGAGGCGCACACCATATCCTCGATGGACACCCTGTTCCTGCCAGCCTCGCCCGCACAGGGCCCTTTTCTCGAGCTCCTGATACTCGCGCCGGCAACCGGGCTCGCACTCGTCCGCGATCTTGCCGCACGCATCACGCAACGCCTCTCGGACGGGCGGGGCCCGGGCGCGAACGGCATCTGGCTGACCTTCGAGGACCATTCTCGCTTCTTCCCCTGGGTCCAGGCCTACACGCAGGGCCGTCCACTCAGCGATCCCTATTCGCTCGCCAGCGCGCTCATGGCTCTTGAAGCCTGGGGTCACCAGCGGATTGAGCGCGGTGAGCCGGTCCGGGCCGTTGTGCGCGACGTGCTCGGGCCGGCGGGAACGTCCACTGCATTCCTTCTTGTCGCGGTCGACCTGATCCTGTCGCACTGGCCTGCCTCGCGCGAGGCTGCCGTACCCTTTCTCGCCAGCCCGGAACTCGTTTGCCTCGATCGCCACCGTGCGGTTCATGATGCCCTGAATCGTTCCGGCGCGGGCGGGGCTGCGGCGCTCGGCCTTGGGGGTTTCGCCACGCCCGAACCCGCGGGTCTGGCAAGCCTTGCTGATCTTGGCGCACGTGTTTCGCGGCAGTGCTCGCTCGAGACCATGCTCGGGCATTTCGCCCTTGGTGAGGCCGACGAGGCCTACCGATCGCTACGGGCGTTGCAGGACGCGGCGATTGCAAGGCTCGGCCCACCCCTCCCCGAGGACGATTTCGGTGCCCCGGCGCTGATGGCGCTGCACGGGCTCAACTGCACCGACCCGGCAAACTACCGCCGGGTAAACAGCGGCTTTCAGTTCGAAGCCCCCGCCGGGGAGGCAGCGATCGCAAAGCGCCTGGCCGAGGCCGGTTCCGCTCGGCTGCAACGCCAGGCCATCGAACAGGCTCTGTCGCTCGCACTCGATGACCCGACCTCCTCCGGACCAGACCTTGCAGTGCATGCAGTCGAATATGGCAGGGCGCACATCGATTGTCTGGGCGCCGGCGGGGACGGCGACGCCTGGATGCAGGGTCAGACCGTGTTGAGTGCAGCGCTGGTCGTGGCCCGCGATGCCGGCCCCGAACTGCTCCTCGAGCACGGTGTGTGGCTTCGCGAGGTCTTCGCCCGGGCGACCTCTCTTCGCGAGGACCCTGTTCACCGCGTTCGCAGCGGGATTCGCTTCAATCCGTCGGCGATCGCTGTTGCCGGCACCGCCTATCTATGGCTGCGGCAGGGCGAGGCGCGCGATCGCGACACTCTGATCAGGACGGCCGCGTCTGGCAATCCGGCAGCCTCCCGCGGGTTTTCCCTAGTCGCCACCGCGCTTGCTGGCGTGGATCCGCGCTTGCCGGTGGCATTGCTACGCTGCGGTCTTGGTGCCTCCATCATTGAACACCGCGCCTACCTCGCAGATGAGGTCGCGCAAACGGCCGCGAGGGAAAGCGCGAACCGGCGGGGGCGAACCTCCAGCGACGCGGAAATCGCCTGGCTCGACGGCAAGGACCCGGCCCCCTCCTGGCCAGAATTCCCGCAACCTGCGCGACACGCACGGGAGGGCATTTCCCTCGCCCGCGTACCGGCGCCGAGAAAGCGTGTTCCACCGCCACAAACCCGCCTCGATGACCAGGCCGCGGCGTTGTGGCTGGGGGCACTGGCTCCTGCTCTGCTGGGGGAACCACGCGCCTCAAGCCTCGGATCCTTCGTCCTCGCTTATGCGGCATGGAGTGCCGATGCGAATGGCCTTGGTCTCGATCCCTCCGCCGAACTGTCGAACGCACCCGGCGACTGGAATGGGCAATTCTACAGGCTCGCCGCGCATGCCCTTGGAGTGATCGGACCCGCGGCCTCGGCCAGGATCGTCACCCAGGTGACAGAACTCCCGGACCGTTCGTTTTACGATGTAGCGAGCATTCTCTTGCGTGACGCCGACGATGCCTGGCTTAATCGAAAAGTGCTTTCCATAAGTGATGCACTGGCCCTGCGAGAGGCAATGGTCACCCGGCTTGTCGGGAGTTCCGGCTGGCGCTGGGCCGAGGCGCGCACATCATTTTCCGTCGAACATCACATGGGCGGGCTAGTGGCCACCCTCCTCATGAATGACCTGAATTTCGGGAGAGCAGGCACGACATATCTGCGCGAGGCGGGGGTTGCCAACGCCACGCCGATCTTCGAGGCCATGCGACCGCTCTTCGGCAAAGGGCCGGCCCATCACATCGCAATCTACACGACCAACGTCCTCGAGGTAGCCCCGATCTGCGAGCACGTCCCGATCCTGATCGACCTTCTCGAATGCACACTCGCGCGCCTGGGCACGGACAGCCAGTTGTGGCTGGACTATGGGCTTGGCGAGAGGGCTGCCCGGCTGCTTGATACCCATATTGCACTCGATCCCGGGGTCGCGAAGGAACCGGCGATCCCCCGCATCCTGGACGCACTGGTGCGGGCGGGCGTCAGCGAGGCCGCCGCTCTCGAGGCGCGCCTCTCAAGACCCTGAGAAGCGACCCGGCCACCACCCGTCAACACGAACGGCACTGGTCATGGGAGGATTGAGGCCGGGAGAATGAAACCTGACAATGTCACTGCGCAATGGATAGCCAAGGGATCCAACGCGCAGAGGAGTTCAGAAGGCATTGCGAGCGAGCACTTTGTGATATGCAGCCCATCATGCGGCTTTGGCCTCAAGGAGTGGTTTGTCCGTGCCCGATCCCAACGACTGTGCTCCCGAATTCGCGGCGTTTATCGAGTTCACCTGCCCCATCTGCAAGGCACCGGAAAAGAACACGATACCCGTGCCAGCACCGGCAGTGGACGAGGAGACGGACACCGCAGTTGTGCAAGAGTACCGGCATGTCTATTTCTGCGGCAACTGCCTCCACTCCCATTCCATGCTGGTGCGCAACCTCAACCAGCGCATATCCGTGCAACTGGTCGAAGCTCCCGATTCTGAGGTGAAAGCTGGCAAGGCCTTCTGGACAGGAGAGTTCGAAGATGCCGGCGATGCGCAATGGAGACTGCCGGAAGATGCCGCCTACGACAGTTTCGATGCGACGCTCGCCGATGTACGCGAGGTCCTGGAATCTCCGCACGCCGAGTTCTTTCAGGACACGTTGTCCCGCATGGCGTTCATCCAGATATTCGCTGCCCTGGAGGCGTATCTCTCCGACACCCTGCTCAGCCGGGCAGTGAGGGATTCTTCAGTGCTGACGCGGCTTCTGGCCGGAGTGACGGAACTCAAGGGCATCAAGGTCTCGCTGGCGGACATTCATGCCGACCCTGACATCGTCAGGAAGACCGTCGCCCGGACGATCACTGCAATCAGCTTCCATAACCTCATGAAGGTGGATGGGATCTACAACGTCGGGTTCGGCTTCAGTATTTTCGAGGACCCGACAATAATGCCCTCCATGCTCGCCATGGTGCCGCTGCGCCATGACTGTGTGCATCGCAATGGCCGCTCGGAAGACGGAACGGTGCGCGAGGTCGTGAACTTCGGGCTGGTTAGGCGAGCGCTGCAACTCTTCGAGATCATGGTCCGCCATATCGAAAGCGAGCTGAACGGGGTCGACTACCTGACGGACGACGAGCGCACCCGTCCGCCGACCTGGTCGTTCCGCAGGGGATCTGGCGATGACGATTGAGCGCAGTAGTAACGCGGGAGTGGAAAGGGGCAATACAGAACCGCATTCATGTCATCGCGGCAGGGCACACTTGAGCGAAGAGGTGTTGCCGCTGGCATAGGCGAGTTCGACAAGATCGCCGGCCTCGAAAACGCTATGCTGTCCTGACAACCGTTCGCGTTCGCGGCGATAGGCCCTTTCGAGGACCTGCGGATCCCAGGACCGTGCGGCGACTACCGCGGCATAAGTGATCGTCGCCGGTGCGATGCTGATCTGCCGACTGCTATCGCCGGTTTCGTCGCGCACGATGGGCCAGCGGGCGACCACGGCGTAGACCTTGTCCGCGATCCGCGTCGTCGCGTAAGCCAGCATAAGGTCATACTTCTCATCGGGCCCCGGCTCGATCTCGAAGTCGAGACGCAGTAAACAGACGCCGCCAAAGGCCATGAGGACCTTGAGCTCGGGGAAGGCAGAGCGCATGGTCGCAATGGACAGGACCGGCATCGGCGCGCCTGCATGGCGCACCAGAGCGGCAAGCGCATCCAGCTGATGCGCGAACCAGACCCAGGCGATTTCCGCTTCGGCATTGCCGCTACAGATAATGCCAAGTTCCTTGCGTTCCTCGCCCAGATCGATCTCCACCATCACCTGCGCCCCGCGCGCGGCGGCACGCAGATGGGCGAACATGGACATGTCTTCCAGATCGTAGGGTTTGGCGTGGTCCAGCCTCGCCTCTGCCTCCAGGCCGCCTTTCTGCCTTACGACCAGATCGAAACCCCCGCTGGTGATACGCCAGGCGCGGCGGCGGCCGTCGAAAGCCGAAACAAGCGTGCCTGGCCGGGATATCCTCCTCCCGCTCGGGAATTCCAAGTGCAGGCCGATCGACTTGGTCGGCCCGGACAGATCGATGGTCCCCCTGGTCAGGTCGACCTCCGGGCGCGGCGCATCGATGCCGAAGCGTTGCGGTACATACGTGAAACGGCTGACCTGCAAGGCTGTGAAAAATTGGAGACGCCAACGTACGAAGCCGAGTTCCTTCCGACAGATCCGCAATCAGGCGGTTTTCGGTCTTCTCCCAAAACTCCGCGACATCGGTCAGATCTTCATGGTTCACCACCACAAGCAAATCAAAATCAGCGGTGGTCTTCTTGAATGCAGGCACGCTAGCCAAGTTCGACCGCATGGGCGTCGATGCCGGGTATGCACCTGACGACCACCGCTACCTTCGCATCGGTTTTCGCCTCGACCCGGACCCGAACGCGGTCATGGGCACTCCCTTCACTGAGGAGGTCGTCGCCGATTACGGTGAACGCTGGTGCGATGAACTGCAGGTTTTCCACAACCCTCGCGCTAAGTTCCAACTGCCGCTGGAGGCATTCCAAGGGGCGACGCAGCACACTTTCGAGGATGGCCAGCTCGTCTCGTATTCAGTCGGAACCCCGGTACTGAGCTCGCAGACGATGATCATGCGTTTGACCGGCGACGAGGAGCTTAAGGAGGCAACAGTACAATAACCGGCAGCAGGCCATCCACGGCTAGGCAGTCGTATCTCTGCCCTTAGGTAATCTTGCCTCGAGGGGGGGCTGCCACCGCGATTTTGCGATATGGATCAGATACAGATCAGCCATTTGCTTTGCCGTGCGCAGGTTCTCCAGCGAAGAGCCGTCTTTTTGCCTCGCTTTTAGTGAATCGAACACCATGTTGCGATGCTCATGTTCCGGCATGAAGGGTTTAAACGCCTGATGCAACGTAGGCTCGAATGTGTCTGGCTTGCCGTCCCAGCTCCCGAAGCTGTGCAACGCGCCCGCAAGCGCGCTCACGAAAGCGCTGCTGGCCAGCTCATCCAGCGAATAGTAGACATCAGACTTGGCTATGAATGCCAGCCCGTCGAAATAGGGCCTGAAGACGGGTTCCGCTTCATCTCCCGATAAGGATACATAGGCCAACATGCACTCCACGGCATGCTGCATATGGAGTTCTTCCAATGCGACCGCACGGCCTGTTCCCCAGAAGCTTCCGGCCTGCCCGAACTGAAGTTTCGACTTCGGGTTCTCGAAATCCTTGAACTGGCGGAACAACTCTGTCTCGAAGCCGGGCGGTTGGAACCAGAAGTAACCGATGCTGCCCATATTCAGGCAGGCCAGCACCAGCTTTGCCAGCGACACGGCTTTTCCATGGACCTGATCGACTGCGACCGCATCAGGCAGGTGATATCCATGAGGAACTGGTCCTTCTTGCCCGTCCATAGCAGCTTCACGATATCGATACGGTCATTCCAGTAGTTCAGGATTTTGGGTCGGAGCGAGTGCGACGGCGTGTAAATGGCGGACTGGGCCTGCCAGCGCGGCCCGGCATTTTCAACTGAGGGTGCCGCCCGGTTCAATTCTAGCGACAGCAGCGCCGCCGATTCAGCCTCAATGCGTTCAAATTCGCCTCTCGCCCACATCACCCATGCTCTGGTGTCGCCGGACAATTCCTCATCTTTTGTCAGAAACGACTTGCTGAAGAGGCGCTTGGCCGCCTCCGGATCGTCGACGGCTGCCAGATACCATTCAAGGACCTCGTCCGTTTCGCCGGTCGGCGTGCCATGCGCTTTCTCCAGTTCCAGACGGGAACGCGCAAGACCAAGAACGGACTCCGCGTCCTCGACCGTCACATTATCACGCGGCGGCAGATCAGCCATGTCTGCATCGGGATCGACATAAAGTGATGCCAGCCGTCGCGCATGGACGCTCTCGGCAAACTTCCGTGCTTCCTCAAAATCGGCAGGATCGATTTGCCGCATTGGCGACCAGACAGCCCATTGAAGTTTCCGCTTATGGCTGGAGAGCCATTTATCCATCCAGTCGCTATCGCGGCTGTCGCCAACAACAGCGCGCGCCGCAATCATTGTGCCTTTGCCGATTTCCTCAAGCGCCAGAAGGCTCAGGTGATAGGACAGATGGGGATGAGCGTTACCCTCAAGCAGCTTCGCGGCGGCCTCCACCAGTTCTGCCGCATGGGCAAGGCATGTCTCTCGACCGTGGATCATAACGCTCCTCTGTCTCAGTCATCCAACCAAATAAAGCGATAGAGGCAAGTCGCAGTTTGCTCTAGATTGTCGATCATCCACAAGCATTTATGGCACGCAGGTAGCTATGCTTCAGATCGTCACCGGCAAGTATTTTCGTCCCGTGGAGCTATACGAGACGCTGCACCGCCGGACGCTTTATACGAACTACCGCATTTTTCGGGACACCGTATGGACACTCCCCGTCGGTAGCCTCCGGTTCTCAACTTCAAGTGGCGGCCCTGCAAACTTGGTCACCCAACCCCGTCAACAAGGCGCACACAATTCTCACCTCGTTGGCCCGGGACCAGGAAGAGGTCACCTGCATATCATACCCCGGGCCAAGCGACCCCCTCGACGCGAAACGGTGTTCGATACATACCGTGTCAATTCCCGCTTGCCTCCTTGCCCCTTCCATGTGCAAATGGACCTGCTCCCGTGAAAGCCGGGAGCGGGGCGTGGAAACCTCAATCCTGTCGAAACTCGGTCGGTTTTACGGCCGGGTGGCATGTGCGTATGTCCAACCGGCAACGGTAAAGGCGCATGCGCCTGACCGACAGGCAGGTTTCCAACATCCGGCTTCGGCCGTCGCCCCGAGTGGACATAGGTGCGACGGATGGGGACTCGACGACAATCAGGTGTGAGTAGAATGCCGGCAGGCGGGTTAGCGCGTTGCGCTCCGCTTTCACCGTGCTTTGATGGTACGCGCCATGGTGGCTACCATGGCCAATGACATCCACGCCGGCAACGACACCACGGATCGGATCGATCGCGCGACGACCGACGAATTCGCGTGCTTCTACCGCGAGGAACGTCGGTGGCTGGTCCGCTATTTCCATCGTAACTCAGTTTGCCGCGCAGAAGCGGATGAACTCGCGCAGGAAACCTTTCTCCGCTTCCTCAGGAGCGGCACCGCGACGATCCTCCGAACGCCGCAAGCCTATTTGCGTCGCATCGCGATCAACCTGCTGCGAGACCATGCGGATCTATCCTCAAACCGTGTAAGCACGCTCAAGAGTCCGCTCTCCGAGGCAGCCGAGCTTCCCACTCCTTTCGATCCGCTTCGTGTCCTTGAGGCGCGAACCGACGTCGCCGCAATCGCAAACATACTTGAGATGCTCGATCCGCTCGATCGGGAAATGTTTTTGCTCAACCGCGTGGAGGGCTATAGTTTTCGCGAGATCGGACGAACGAAGGGGCTCAGCGAATGGGCCGTCAAACGTAGGGTCTTCAAGACGCTGGACCATCTGATGGAGTGCATGGAAGGCCGATGACCCAGACTGATCCCCCGCTTACCATCAAGCAGCAGGCCCGGCGCTGGGTGCTGGAAAGTCAGGAAAGCCCGGCATTGCACGCCGCGGCGATGCGCTGGTGTGCCCAGGACCCGGAGCACCGCCGGGAATTCGACATCGTGGAAGCCGCACTGGCAGGCACGATTGACCCCGCAGCCAGAACCGTACGCGCGCGGCAGAAGCATCGACGTGCCAAACTGCTGAGCAGGGTTGCGATCGCGGCCTCTGTAGCGGCCATCCTCCTTTTCGGGGCGCACATCGTTTCGGGACAGAACCTGCGCCGACATGCGGATGCTGAGCAGCTTGCCTCGTCTGAGCCCCAGAGCGGCGAAGGTTCGCTCGTTCTCACCACAAGGACAGGCGAGGTTCGGAATGTCACACTGACAGACGGATCGATCGTGACGCTCGATTCCGATAGTCGGCTGACGGTCTCGTTCCGCAGTGACCGTCGCGATATCGCGCTCGATCACGGCCGTGCCATTTTCTCCGTTGCCCATGATCGCTCCCGTCCATTTATCGTTACGACGGAAGAAGGCACCACCACTGCACTCGGTACCCGGTTCAGTGTCGAACGACGGAGCCGCTGCCAGATGGACGTTGTTCTGTACACGGGCCATGTCGCCGTCACGCCGCCGTGCAGTGGGACAAAAAAGGGCCCTGCCGGGACAACGCGCTATCTTAATCCCGGGCAGCGAATCCGCTATTCTGCGGCCGTCCTGCAAAGCGGGACTGCGACAGTAGAGCCGGCACCGGTCAATGACGAGCAATGGATCACAGGCGTGAAAAGCTATGACAATGAAACCATTGGCGCCATCCTTGCAGAGGTTAACCTCTATTCGAACGTCAAGCTGATCGCAGCTTCGCCCGATGTCGCCGAGATGCGCGTCAGCGCGGAACTGCACATCCGTAATCCGCAGAGCGTCGCCAAGCATCTTTCCCGCGCTCTGGGACTGACGCTGGAGTCTCGAGGAGCAGAACGCATAATTCTCAAGAAATGACGTCGGCGCCGCTCGCTGCGAAATTTCTCCCGTCTAGCTCCACATGGCCGCCATTGGGTGCGCCATCTGGACATTGGGGGATAGAATGCGAGCGCTTCGTTGCAGCTTTCTTGTAGGTGTCGGTTCTTGCGCGTTGGCAACTGGCGTGCCCGTGATGGCTCAAGCCGATCGGGCGGTGGCTTTAGACCTGCCCGCTCAATCCTTGACGGAGACGCTGCGAGCAATTGCTCGCCAGAGCGGCCTTGAATTTTCGGCACCGGCCGATCCGCTACAGGACAAACTCGCCAAGCCACTGAAAGGGCGCTTCCTACCGGCCGATGCCGCGAAGCGAGTGCTGCACGGCACGCGGCTGACGGCAGAGGTGATCGACGGAGCGCTCATCATACGCGCCATCGGCAGCCCGGCGTTGGCGGGAAACGACGATGAAATCGTCGTCACGGGAACGCATATCAAGTCGCAGGACAGTGCGTCGCCGACCATCAGGCTGCAGGCATCGGACATCCGTGCGGCTGGGCAGGTCGATCTCGGCGAGGCGATACGTGCCCTGCCGCAGAACTTCAGCGGTGGGCAGAACCCCGGTGTATCGCCCGGCGCCAATGGCATCGCCAATCAGAACATGGATGCGAGTTCGATGCCGAACCTGCGCGGCCTGGGCGGAGACGCGACGCTGGTACTGCTGAACGGACATCGCTTGTCATACGGGTCATTCGTCCAGGCCGTCGATATAAGCGCGGTGCCGCTGGCGGGGGTCGAGAGGATCGATGTCGTCGCCGATGGCGCATCGGCGATCTACGGCTCGGACGCGGTCGGCGGGGTGATAAACGTCGTTCTCAAGCGGGATTACGACGGCGCAAATCTGACCACCACGGTGGGCGGAGCGACCGATGGCGGCGATTTCACGAAGCAGTTTTCCGGCGTCGCAGGCAAAACCTGGGCGAGCGGCGGCGTGACACTGGCCTACAGCCATCAGGCCAACAGCGCCATTTACTCGGATGATCGCGAGTATACGGCAGACATGCCCAATGGCGGGACGCTCTATCCCCGCGTCAACCAGGACAGCATCGTCGCCAGCGCGCATCAGGCTATTTCCTCGACGGCGGAGTTTTCCATCGACGCCGCATACAGCAACCGGCAATCCTTCATGTCGCAGGTCACTGACTACGGCGTGGCCTATCAGAACCGGCCCGATGTGACCTCCTATTCCGCGACCCCGTCTGTTCGTATCGACCTCGGGGCCGGATGGGATGCCCATGCCTCGGTCACATACGGCAAAAGCAAGCTGAACTACGATCAGACCACGCTCTTAAATGACGATGTCGCCTCCCGGTCTACCGGCTACTACAAAAACGAGGTCGTCAACCCGGAAGGGTATGTCGCCGGAGCTATCACCGGTTTCGGTCCTCACGCTGTCGATGTCGTAGTAGGCGCAGGCTATCGGTATAATAGCTACGACTATTCGCCCTCGTCCGCCCAATTTCGGTATGGCGGCTCGATCGACAGCTATTACGGGTTCTCGGAATTCAGGATGCCGGTCCTTCTGCCGGTGGACGCATCCCCATGGGGCGAACGATTGATCCTGAGTGCAGCGCTGCGGTACGAACACTATCCTCACATGGCTTCCGTTGCGGTGCCCAAGCTTGGGCTGATTTATGGCCCTTCCCCCGATTTCAGCGTCAAGCTCAGTTGGGGCAAGTCGTTCAAGGCACCCACGCTCGACCAGCGCTACCAATACCGCAGCGCCTACCTCGATCCGACCAGCTATATGGGAGGCGAGCGCTTCCCGGCGGGATCGACTGTGCTTACGGACTACGGCGGCAATAGCGACCTCAAGCCGGAACGTGCCGACACATGGTCAGCGACGATAGACATTCACCCTCGCGTGATCGACCAACTTCACGCTTCCATCGGCTATTTCCACATCGGATACCGCGACCGCATAATCCAGCCGGTCTCCGGTGCCGCTATGTTCACGGCACTCAGCGATCCGGCGTACGATCCGGTTGTCAATTACTCGCCCACCCTCGCCGACATCGAAGACGTACTGTCCAATGCCCTGCATTTCTACAACTTCGCGGGCGAGTACGATCCTTCCAAGATCGTTGCCATCATCAATAGTCGATATACGAACGCAGCGCACCAAACGATC
Source organism: Sphingomonas sp. LH128 (assembly GCF_000293195.2). Taxonomy (NCBI): domain Bacteria; kingdom Pseudomonadati; phylum Pseudomonadota; class Alphaproteobacteria; order Sphingomonadales; family Sphingomonadaceae; genus Sphingomonas; species Sphingomonas sp. LH128. Next base: position 30,730 of record NZ_ALVC01000003.1, on the reverse strand, counting down.
GAGGGTGTAGATCTCGCCGTCGATTACCGACTGCCTGTCAACGGGACGTCGTCGGTGACGTTTGCAGCAAGTGGCGCCTGGCTTTGGTCCAACCAGAACTTCACCGGGGATTCTGCGAAGATCGCGCTTGCAGGCACAGTCTTCAATCCGCCGCGCTTCCGGGCGCGGGGAAGCGTGGCCTGGTCTGACCGGAGACTGACCGTCGGCGCCTACGTCAGCCATCAATCCGGGCTTTCCGACAACAGGCAGGATCCGGCGGCATGGGTCGCGGCGCTGACCACCGTCGACCTGTCGGCGGGATACAAGATACCGCAAGGACAAGGCCCACTGAGCGGGCTTGGATTTCAGGTCAATGTTCAGAACGCCTTCGACAGGCATCCGCCATACGCGGCACCGAGCGGCGGCTACAGCTATTACGTCAACTACGATTCGACCAATGCCTCACCGGTCGGACGCTTCGTCAGCTTGACGATTTCCAAGGACTGGTAAGACTCTGCAGCGGCGAGCGCCGCTGCGGTTCTCGATTGGACTCACCCATGAACCTGCAAGCAATCACGCGCTTCGGCTGCGCTCTCATGGTGTGCGCCGGTGCTCCGGCGCATGCAAAATCGCGCGAGGTCGCGCCCTGCACTTTGGCACTCGATTCCCCGAAGCCCTCAACGGGTCGCACCGTTACCGCGAAAGACCTTCTTGATCTGCGGGATTTCGGCGCCATCGGCCTGGGCAGCGCACCGGCACCCTTCAGCCTGTCGGCGAAGGGCAATACGGCTGCACTGCAACTTCGCCAGGCTGACGCCGCGAATGATCGGTATTGCACAGCGATCGTGCTCGTTGAGCTGGATGCCTCTTACACTCCTACGGTGATCGATACCGGAGGCGAGATCGTCGCCGCCAGCTCAACTCGCTACGGAATGACCGATCTTCCGCTGGGCATCCCGAAGCCGGCACTGCTTCGATGGTCGCCCGATGGCAGATGGCTCGCCTACACCAAGACCTTCACCGACCATTCCGAAATCTGGATTTACGATCGCGTGGACCGGCGCTCCAACCGCGTGCTGACGAGCGCGGTGGACATTCTCGAGATGGCCCTGTCTGACGACGGACGGCGTCTGCTCTATTCCAGCCAGCCTGGTTTGATCACCGCCCGATCCGCAATCGCTGCGGAAGGCAAGGATGGCTATCGCTACGACCAGCGGTTCTGGCCATTATCAGCCGACAGACCGATGCCCCCTTCGAACATTCCGGTCGTCGACAGCGCCTGGGATATCGAAAGCGGCGGAGCGGCCGCGTTGTCGCAGCAGGATGCGCGAACGCTCCATCCATCGCGCATCTGGCCCAGTGGTGCTCTCGCGGCTGCGATCGCCAAGGAAGGCGGGCTCGTTGCCTGGATCGTGCCGCGCAGTGACGCGCTCGACGCTGTGGCCGAGATCAGGTTCAAATCTCATGGGGCCGCAGAGAGCACATGCCCCTTTGCAGCCTGCACGGCTGTCACCGGTCTGTGGTGGGCATTGGACGGGAGGAGGCTTATCTTCCAGCGTCGCTCGGGGCCAGCGGACAGCCGTACGGAATTCTATTCCTGGGGGCTTGGCAAAGAGGCACCTGTACGCCTGCTGGAAACGTCGGACGCGCTATTCGGATGCGCTTCGAGGGGCGTGGACCTCGTTTGCGCGCAGGAGACGTCCAGCCGGCCGCGAACAGTGGTCGAACTGGACACGAGTACGGGCAAGCGCCGCGATGTGTTCGACCCGAACCCGGCGTTTTCGACGCTGCGATTGGGAAGTATCCAGAGGCTCACCTGGCAGAATGCCTTCGGGCTGACGACATTCGCCGATCTCGTCCTGCCTCCGGGCTGGAAGCCGGGAACACGCCTTCCTCTTGTCGTCGTCCAGTATGAATCGCGTGGATTCCTGCGCGGCGGCACCGGCGACGAATACCCGATCCAGGCGATGGCGGGGCAAGGCCTCGCGGTGCTCAGCTTCAACAGGCCGACGTGGTTCGGGTTGACGAGCCATCCAAGAACAGACGAGGAGTTCTACGCCCGCAACAACGAGAATTTTGCTGATCGCAGAAGCAATCTCTCTTCGCTCGAGCGAGTAATCACCCAGCTGGACCGAGAGGGCATCATCGATCCAGACAGGATCGCCATCACCGGGCAGAGCGACGGCGCGGTGACGGCGACCTTTGCCCTTGCCAATTCGTCGCTGTTCTCGGCTGCTATCCTCAGCACGTGCTGCGAGAGCGAGCCCGCGCAGGAAGCCAGCGGACCGGCACTCGACGAATTCTATGTCGCGATGGGCTACCCCGGGACGCGCGATGCCATGCCGGAGTTCTGGCGCACAAATTCCATAGTCGACGCGCCGGATGCGAGAAAGGTTCCCATCCTTGTTCAGGCCGCATCGAGCGAATTCAGGATGGGACTTGCGACATACCGCGACCTTCACCGCAAAGGGTGGCCGATCGAGATGTACGTGTACCCGGATGAGGGGCATGTGAAACTTCATCCGGCCCATCGATCCGCCGTCTACAACCGCAATCTCGCCTGGCTCAGAGAGCACCTTCAGCACCAGTGACGGCACCAAATCTCCACCTCATGAAGATGGAGGGTTCGTATGGCGTTCACATCGTTGCTCCCATTCCCGCCCATAACCGAACCTACGGCTTCCAGGTCAATGAGGCCCTGGCTCGCCAGGACCCCGTTCTTCAGATCCTCCAGTATAGCGGCGCGATTGAGATCGACGATCTGATATACCAGTCCGTCAAAAGCCCCTTTGAGCTTGCGCTCCAGGATTTCGGCGGGAAGGTGAGGCTTCATGGCAGCGCGGGCGACGGCGCGATCGCGGCCACCCTCGAACCAGAACCAGGTCGGAAGAGACAGGCACAATTCGACGAGTGGCTGCGAAAGCAAAGGATAGATTGTCGGCAAAGCGCCCTCGATATGGAGGTGATCAGTGCCTGCCGTCGCACGCGCGATATTCCTGATGAGCTGCTTTTGCGCTGGCCAAAGAGGGGTTTCCGTATCGAGCCAGGGATGCAAGCTGTCGTCACGCATGTCGATCGCCCTGCGCGACAACAGTTCGGTGGCGCCCGGCCATGCCTTGCCGGGCAACCGGCCCGACACAGCCGCCAATGCCTGCCGCAGGACCGACGGCAGCGAGGCACCAGTCGCGCCGCATATGTCGGTCGCCGTGCGTCGGAGATCTCGGGTCAGTCCTTCATGCAAATAGCGATCGGCCAGAGGGTAGGCCGAATGGAGTTTCCCGAACACGTTGTCCCCGCCGCCGCCGTTGAAATGCGCGGTGCCGCCAAGCGCTTCGCCGTGCATCTCGGCATGCCGGTCGAACACTTGTGTGAAAGCCCTGGCTGATGGGCGCGGACGCCCGGCCGAGAGGTTTCGGCGCACCTGTACATGCCGGGGATCACAGAACTCGGCGTGAAGTTCGAGGCCCAGATGCCTTGCGACCTGCCCGGCGTACTTCCGCTCATCCGCTTGCGGGGACTGCGCGAAATACACCAGAAGGTCGATCGGTCCCGATTGCGCTGCCAGCGCAGCGATCGAGGACGAATCGAAGCCGCCAGAAACGGCAACGAGTGGATGCGGATATCGCTGGCTCCACACCGCGACTACCTGGGCCAATGACGTCTCGATAAGGCTGGCAGCAACGCCGAAACAGGTTTCCAAGTTGCGCCCCGCGTAATCCGCCGGTTTCCAGATGAGTTCCCGGCGCGCGCCATCGCGCCCGATACGTACGAGTTCGCCTGGGAGAACCTCCTTGATGCCGTCAAGGCAGGTCCTGCTTTGCCGCCGATCGGGGGCGAGAAGATGATTTGCAACACTTGACCAATCGATCGCCGGTCGGATGCCCAATTGCGTGCATATAGGCACCGCGTCCGTCGCGATCGAGACACGTCTCTCAGAATGGCCATAGTAGCACGGCACCATGCCCGATGGATCGCGATAGATTGCCAGTTCGCCCGTCTCCGGATTGCGGGCAAGACCGACGTATCGCCCCCAATAGGCACCGGCGAAGGCGGCCAGGAAATCAAGCGGATCGCTGCCGCTGCCTTCGTACGCAGCGACAGACGGGCTCCGTGCAGCGGGAAATGCATCGCCGATGATGACGACGTCACCATGGCACAGGAGTTGGATTTTCAGGTCCGCACTATGCACCAGCCTCCGGCAAAGAGCATTTCCGGCAGACCCATCCTGATCCCGCTCGGCAGTGACATCCGCCAGGATCGAGAACGCCGTGTTCATGGCGATGTCAGGATAGGGCGGAAGCCCGCCACGACGTCTAGGCCCTGACCCAGCACGACCTTGTCCAACTGGACCCAGCAGTGCGCCTGGAACGGGTCGGCTTGCACCCCGAAAACGATTTTCGAGTAAGCGGTGTGCCGCGAGGCAAGGCGTTGCAACGCCAGTGCGTCGGGCAGGCAACGTGATGTGCGAGGGAAGAGCAGTGAGGCACGGCTGAATGCCGAGAGGCAGATCATCAGACCTGGGGGAAAGGTACGCGGAATGCGCGCCGTACCTTGCGCTCGATATTGCGCTCGCGCGTTCGCGATCTTTAGCAGGAAACGCAGACTGCGCCGCCGCATGCTCCAGTGAAAGAAAGCAAGCCAGACGAGCGCACGGGCATAATCGAGTACGAAGCGAACTCCGATTTCGACGGGCGCCTCCGTGCCGACGATGGCGCGTTCAGCCAACCGGCGATCATGGTCATGACGGAGCCCGGCGGTTTGCGAAACGCCGAAAAGGCCGGATTTCGTCAACGCCTCCGTTTGCGAGAATGTGAGCTCGAATCCTTCGAGCCACCTGCGGACCAGTTCCGTAAGCTCCGGCTTGAGCTCGAAATAACGATCGCGATCGATGTCGAGGGCAAGGAACCGATCCTCGTAATCGCACAGGCCCACTCCGGTGCGAGGCGCAATGAACGGCATGTCTTCTTCCCCCCAAAGAAAAGCCTGGCTCGCGGCGGCGCCGCGAGCCAGGCCATCTGTGCTCAGTCGTCGAGCATGCCGATCAGGGGCTGGCCTTGCGGATTGTCGATCCGCTGGACCCCGGACCCTTGTGTGATCTCGCTGGCGATCCCCAGTTCGATCACACCGTTGTCGGCGGCTTCATGTTCGCGTTCCATATTTGCCTCCTTCTGTTTGCCACGCGGTTCGTGGCCCACAAAGGCTATGGCTGGGAGCCGATATATTCAGCACCATACGCTTTCAGCATGAAAGTATTCGCGTGGTCCTCGATTGTGATCCAGGTTTTACTACCCTGCCGGCGATCTTACTGACGCAAATCAGCAGGGTACGGATTTCCTGACTGCTTCGCATAGTCCTCTGACGGCACGAATTCGCCGGCGGTGATAGTTCCACAGAGCCTCGCGAAGAGCTCGTCCAGTTCCGGATCTCGCCAATGTATTGGCGGCAAGCAATTCATCACCGCAGTCGGACCAGCGCTCCGTCTCGACGAGTCGTACCACCCGGAGCCGCTCACCGGCGTTTTTGACCGCGGCGGCAAGTTCGTTCGATCCCGAGCTCTCCGCGATACGCAGAAACAGGGCTTCGGCGCTTTCGACGATCCGGGCGGGCGCGCTACAGTCGATAGCAGAAGTTCTGAGGACTGCCGGATCATCGAGCCGTCTGGATTTCCGGGCTTTGACCGCCATGCGGATTAAATGTCCGTGCCATGTGTAACAATCGCGCAAGGCCGCTTCGCTCCAGACCATGACACGAAATCCGCGATGCTCGCCCATCGCGAGCAGCCCTTCTCCGTAAAGCCGGTGCAGCGCATCGCGAACGGGTGAAACACTGGTTCCCATGTCTGCTGCAAGCTGCGTCACCGATAGTTCGCGATCCGCGACGTAGCTGCGGGAAAGCAGAACCTGCTTGAGCTGAACGTAGACCGCTTCATGCTGGCGGGCTCCCGGCGACATCGTCGTTCAGTCGCCCTCCCGGTTGCTGGGGAGATGATCGGCATCGCGGGCGAGGAGTTGAAACGAAAGCATATCGAGATTGTGCCGGGCGATCGCATCGATGCACACGGTTTCGATTTTCGAGATATCCCCTTCGAGCAGGCCATGCGGAAATACCCGCTGGTGTTCCATGAAAAGCAGCGGAATGATGAGATGCCCGGTCGAAAGTCCCAGTGCATGAGCGCAGCGGAAATGGTCGTCGAGCCGGGACTTGGGGTTGCCGGCCTCGATCTCGCGCAGCCAGCGCGCGCCGATCCCGACCTGTGCGGCAAACCGCTCCTGGGTGATCTTCTCGGTTCGTCGTTTCATTTCGATGCGCCTCCCCGACATCTGCTTGATCGCCTCGAGTACGGAAGGATCGCGTGCGTTGGGTATCGCCCGAAGCGGCATGACCAGGTCTCCCTTGCCAATGGCTCAAGCTCCCACGCGCAGCCCGTATGAGAAGGATGTTGTTGATAACGCCAAGGGTCAAACAGTAATGCTTTCATGATGAAAGTATTCAATCCGAAATCGAAGGCCTTATTGTCGCTTTACCGCGCTCTTTTTGCCGGAATGATCGCCGAGGCACTTTCGTAGATCGCCTGCAACTCGGCGTCGTCCAGGCTCAGGAGTAGACTGAGCCCCGCATTGTAAAGACGCCATGTCGCAATTGGACGACCGTATTGCCCACTCTCGGCAAGACGCTTGCCTGTACGTTCCACAAGTTCGGCAAGCCGGGTTGTCGCCCCGACAAAACGCGTTGATGTCCCGCCCAGCACTGCACAATCGGGCGATTCCAGTTCGGCCGCGATATCGGCCGGATCGCTGGAGTCGAGTATGCTCATGGCGACGTAAAGCGTCAGCCCGTAGGGAATGAACTCGCGCGTCAGGCGCGCAAGCCGGCAGTGGCAGGCAAGGAACGCATCCACGCCTTTCCCCGAGAGTTGCAGCTTGTAGCTCCTGGAGGTCCTCACACCGTCACTCCCTCGCCTGATTCGGTCACGAAGCCATGCGCCTCGGCCTGCGCTTCCACAGACAAGACGGCAAAAACAGCCGGAGAAAGCACCATATCCGGCAATGGGCTGCCGATTGCGGTACTGTATTTCCGATCCGGTATCTCAGTGCCCTGCCCATTGCCGCGGCGAATTGCTCGCATCATCCTTCATCCATCCGATCATCATGGTGACGGCGAGCGCAGCCCTTATCCACGCTCCCAGCCCGAACCGCATGACAAAACCCGTCGCGCTACCGCTGCGCGCCGGAAGAAGGAGGCATGTGTCGATGTTCCACGATCCTCGTGAATTGGCGATGACTGCCAGAATGCATCTTGGGGCCAGGGCCGGACACGCCGCGAAGCGGCGGGAAGACTCGATCGCGTCCCCATCGTGGCCGAAGCGGCCTGCCTTGTTTCTTGGCGCGGCTGGTATCGCAGCGCTGGCGCTCATGTCGCCTGGCTCGGCCTATCCCCGTGAGCAGGATCAGGCATCAAACCAGTCCGAAGTCGCGGCACGAAATCCGACGAAACGCGATCTGCTGGGAGATGCGCAGGCTGAAGCCGAGCGGCAGCTCCACCAGACCTTCACCAACCTGCGCTTCGAAGACTTCGGCCCCGCGCCCGTCAAGGGGCCGATCTACGAAGCCTCCGCGGGCGGCAAGATCATCTATTTCGCGCCGCAGAGCGAACACCTGCTGTTCGCCACGGTCTACGATCGCAATGGCGTGAACCTGACGGCGCTCGCCCAGGAACAAGGCGCGAGCCGGCGCCTGAAGGCGATTGATCCTGCCAAGGCGCTGGCGATCGGGCCGGTCGATGCGCCGACGGTGATCGAATTCACCGATCCCGATTGCCCCTACTGCCAGGCCCTCGACCGCTACTGGAACTCCAAGCTTGCCGAAGGCAAGCCGGTCCGGCGGCTCATCTTCTTCGTGAGCGGCATTCATCCGGCCGCTGCCGCCAAGGCGGAGCATATTCTGTGCTCGCCCGATCGCGAGGCAGCCTTCAAGGCCGCCTATTCGGGCCAGACCCCGCCGGTTCTGCGCCAATGCGCGGCGGGCCGCAACAAGGTCGCCGCCGATGCCGAACTGGTTGCCAGAGTGGGCGTCTCGGGAACGCCGACCCTCATTGCGGACGGCAAGCTCATCTCGGGCTTCCAGCAGGCCGAGCTCGAGGCGTTCCTCGGCCGGCACGCGAAGCCCGCGCTGGCGAAGGCCGCGACCGATGCGCCGCGCTGAGTTCAGACGCACCGCCGCGCGAAGCGACGATCTCTTTTCCGGAGGGCATCCAGTCCGGCCGATCCCGGCCGGGCGGATGAACCAGGATGCCGGCGGCGGCGGGCTCATGGAGCCGTCCACCGACGCCCCGGCCGACACCGATCCTCGTCGATGCCGGCAGGCGAATGTCCGGACGGCTCCTCTTTGGAGCAATGCCATGATGCGTACATTCGGTAAAAAGGCTCTCACGGCTGCGAATATCGGCCTCCCTTTGGGCGTGATGGCCCTGATCGCCGGCCCGGCCCATGCCTTCTCGGCACCGGCCCAGGGCGATCTCGGCTACGACATCTACGATATCGTCGTGAACAAGGGCGTGAAGGGGCCGCTGGGCTTCGTGGGCGGCGTCGCCGCCTTCCTGTTCGGCGTCTCGCGCCTCTTCTCGAACATCATGATCGGCATCCCGACCATCGTCGCGGCTGTCTGCCTGATCAAGGCGGACTCGATCCTGCAGACGTTCGGGATGGTCGTCTGAGACGCTGCGCGCGGCGCGCGCCTGGCCGACCGGCCAGGTCCGTCCCGCGCCGGTACCGTGCTGGGGGCCGATGGTCGGTCCCCGGAAACCGACACCTTCGCAAGGTGTCATGAAGCAGGAGGAGAAGGGCACATGGACGAGCGCCTTCCGCAATATCTGCATCGGCCGGTTCAGATCCTGTGGTTCGGATCGGACGAGTTCCTGCTCGCGACCTCGAGTGTTTTCGTGGCTGCGATCGTGGGCGGATTTGTCGGCTGGGCGCTCATCGCCGCCCTTCTCCTTTTCATCCCGTGGAAGCGAAGCAAGCCCAGGGGCTATCTGTCCCACCTCGCCTGGCGCTGGGGCCTGGTCTCCTTTCCTCACTATCCGGGTCCGACGCAGACCCGCTTCTTCGAGTAGACGCGATGGGTATTCTCTCACGCGGGCAAGCGGCCGAAGACCCGTTGCTGGGCAAACCGGCGAGTTTCGGCATTCATCGTTATCTGCAGGGCTCGGCCAACCTTTTCGAGGAGAACCGGCTGCTCAAGGTCGCGGTGGCCGGCTTGTTCGGCGTCACGGTGGTGCTGGGAGCGGTCATCTACACGACCAACCAGAACGCGCGCACCGTGGTCGTGCCCTTCGGCGCTACCGGCGATCTCTACGTCTCGGGCAGCAAGCCGTCCGAAGCCTACCTAGTCGCGATGACGCGCAACATCGTCGCGCTGTCGGGAACCTGGTCGGCCTATTCGGCCGACCGCCAGTTCCAGGAGCTGCTCGGACTCGTCCATCCGTCCGCCTACGGCGCGATGCGCGACAGCCTGAACGGCGTGCTCGACGAACTGGCCGATAATCCGACGCTGTCGATCGCCACTTACATCCGGGGTGACCAGCCTGTCCGCTGGACGCCCCATGAGATCCTCGTGCCGGTGGAGAAGGTCCGCGTCATCGGCGGGGTGATCCGCAAATTCCGGGGCGTTCTGCGGATCGGTTACCGGATCGAGAATGGCCGCTTCTGGCTGACCCGTCTTTCCGAGGAACAGTTCGATGCCGAAACACGCTGACGCGATGTCACGGCGGCCAGCCATGGCCGCAGGCTCGCATAGAGACATGACGCACCTGGGCCACAGCGCGTGCTTTCGAGCAGTGCTTGCCCTGGTTTCCTCGCTCATCGTGCCCGCTCCGGCATCGGCCCAGAGCATCCAGGCACTGCCGGACCAGACCAGCCATATCCGTCTCTCCAACCGCGACATCAATCATGTCGTGTGCGAGGGCGGCGAGATCGAGGACGTCAAGTTCTCGGCCGAAAAGGGTCTCGCTGTCGAGAAGGGCGGCGCGGACGCCTGGATAAAGTTCCTGACGCGCGAGGTCGACGACGGCGGCCAGGTCACGCGGACCTATGTGACCCAGCCTGCAGAATTCTTCGTCACCTGCAACGGCGCGACGTACCCGCTCTATGGCGAGCCCGCCGAGATCCCGGCGCAGACCGTGCTGCTTGTACCCGGCGCCCGCCAGCGCGCACAGGCCAACAGCGATCTGCTCGCCGCGCTCGCCGACGAGGACCGCGCGGTTTCGGTGACGATGGCGCTCCTCGACGATCATGTCCCGGCGACCTTCAGCGAAGTCGCGCCATCGGGCGTGGCGGTACGGCTTTCATCGCTGCCCGCCCTTTCGCTCACCGAGCAGCGCCGGATCGCCATCGAAGGCACCGGGCTGTCCGCCTCGGAATATCGGCTGCAGGCCGGCGCGCCCATCGTGCTCGACGAGCGCAAACTGGTCGATGCCGGTCTCGGCGAGCGTATCTTCGCGATCACCCTCGATCGTGTGCGCCTCGCCGCCGGAGAAGCCGCCCGCCTCGTGGTCGTGCGCCGGGGAGCGGTTCAATGAACGGCGCGGACGACAAGGCCACGGGAACCTCTGAGCCGCGCTCGGTCTACCAGGCGCACCTGGCCGAACAGTCGGCGCGCGAAGGCGAGGATGCGCTGGCCCGTGCCGGGATTGGCGCATTCCTTGGCCTGCCCGACTGGAAGGCCAGGTGGGACCGGCTGTCCGCGAAGCAGAAGCTGCGCGCGCGGCAGTTCGCGGTCGCCGTCGCAGTCGGTGCGCTCGGTTTCGCGCTCTACATGGCCTCCGGGCGCAAGGAAGAGGTGAAAAGCGCCGATCCCGCCGCCTCGCTCAACATGGGCGCGGGGCTGCGCGGCGACAGCCTCGAGGTGAAGCTGCGCGGCGATCTCAAGAAAGTGCTCGACGGCCAGCAGCTGCTCGGAGACCGGGTGAGCGCCATCGAGGAAGGCAAGGTGGTTCCCGGCAGCAAATCGGCTGCGGGTAACCAGAGCAGCGATGGCGATCTGCCGCCCGCACTCCCGGATACCGTTCCGGCCCTGCCCTATCCGCCCGAGACCGGCGACATTTCCGCAGACGCCGACAGATTGCCCGCACCGCCGACGGGGCCCTCGGTATCCGCGGCGCCGCCCGCCCCGCCGGTCGAGAAGACGGTTGGTGCGATCGGCTCGGCGACCGGCGCGGTCATCGGTGCCGGCGGCCCACAGGGGACCGCCGATGGCTCGGCGTCGTCCAAAAAAAAGAATCGGACGATCTATTTGCCGCCTGGTTTCATGAAGGCGCGGCTCCTGACCGGGATCGACGCGCTGGCAAGCCGGGACGCCACGAGCAATCCCGAGCCGATCATCGCAAGGGTCCAGGCGCCCGCAGTCCTGCCCAATGAGGTCAAGGCGAACCTTGCCGGCTGCTTCGTCATCGGCAACGCCACCGGCAGCCTCGCCAAGGAGCGGGTGGAAATCCAACTCGTCTCGCTGTCCTGCGTCGACTTCGACGAGCATTCGGTGGTCGATCAGCCGGTCAAGGGCTTCTTCGTCGATACCGACGGCAAGAAAGGCCTGTCGGGCAAGGTGGTGACCCGCGCCGGCGCGACGCTCGCCCGTGCCTTCATCGCCGGCACCATCAGCGGCATTTCGCAATCGGTCGAAAGTACGTTCGGCAGCACGTCGACCTCCGCGCTGGGCTCGGTACGCACGCTCGATGCCGCGGACGCCGCCAAGACCGGCATCGCCGGGGGACTGTCCAAGTCATCCGACAAACTCACCGACTTCTACCTCGATCTCGCCCGGCAGGCGGGGCCAATCGTCGAAGTCGGCGCCGCCAAGGACGTCGTCGTGGTGATCCAGGAGGGCGTGACCCTCGAGATCAAGCCCGGCGCCGCCGCCAAATTCTGACCCTCGCCAACGGAGACAGGAACATGACCGTGCTACGTCCCGCCTTGCTGGCTCTCCCCCTCCCCCTCATCGGCCTGTCCCTGTCGGGCTGCGCTGCGGTCGGTTCGGTGATGTCGCCCTACAGCGAGAAGTTCTCCTGCAAGAACAGCGACCATGGCCAGTGCATCCATCCCGACCAGGCCTATGCCGACGCGCTGGCCGGAAGGCCGTCCAAGTCCGATCCGGCCGTCACCAACGATCGCAAGCTGCTCGACCAAGAAAAGGCGCACCCTATAGACCGGCGCACCCTGCCCGCTGCTCAACACGCCCCAGCGGCGCCCGCCTCCAATCGCCGGGGTACGAAGCTTCCTGCCACCGCCCGACCCGCTGAGCCCAGCATCGGCGCAGTGGTCGAGAGCCCTGCCTCGCCGATGCTGCGCCCCTCACGCACGGTGCGCACGCTGATCCTGCCCTATGCGGACAAGCAGCGGCCGGGCCGCCTCTATATGCCGCGCTACATCTATTCGATCGTCGACAGACCTGCTTGGGTCGTCGGCGACTATCTCGTCGAACCCGGCGGCCGGGTTCCCGCGCCGCCCGTGCTGCGCACCACGCGCGAAAGCGATCCGGCAGGCGGCGCTGAGCCGGCCACCGGTGCAAGCCCCAAGGCTCTCGAACCGGAGACCCGGCCATGAGCGCGAGGGATTCCCGCGGCGGCCTCAGTTACCGGCGCCTGCGCGCGGCGGTGACGCGCGATGCCTATTCCGACTTCCTGCCAATGCTGGCCTGGGTCGAGGAGGAGGAAGCCTTCCTGTGCATCGACGATGGCTGGGGCCAGGCCTGGGAGCTCGTACCCGCCGCCTACATGTTCGCTCATGTCCAGCAGGCGCTGCTCGGACTGCTCAATATCCACTTCCCCGAAGGGACGGTGCTGCAGCTCATCACCTTCGCCGATCCCCTCATAGACCCGGCGCTCGATGCCTATCTCGACCTCAAGGGCCGGCCCGATCCGCTGGTGCAGGCCTCGGCGCGGCGGACCGCCGACTACCTGCGCGCCGGAACACGCGGGCTCGAGTCCCTGCACGGTATCCCGGTGCGTGACTTTCGCCTGTTCCTCGCGGTGAAGACGCGAGTGAAGCTGGGCGCCGATCTGCGCCGGCAGGTCGAGGAGCAGCTGGCGAAGATGGGCATTCGCCGTCTGCCGCCATCGGAGCTTGTCAGTTTCTACCGGCGGATCTTCAACGGCGTGTTCGCGTCTGCGCCCGGCGTTTTTCTGCAGGACGGCGTCGGCGGCATGCCCGCGCCCTCGGTGGCCCGCCAGATCATCGAGGCGGGGCCCGACCTCTTTTTCGAGGGGCCGGAGGTTTTTCTCGGCAACCAGGTCGCGCGCTGCCTGACGCCCAAGGCGCCAGCGCGGCGCATCACCGCCGAGCGCGCCAACCGTCTCATGGGCGGGATGCGCGGAAGCGCCGAAGACAGCGACCAGATCGGGGGCCCGTTCCTCTCGTGTCTCACCGTGCTGTTCGACCATTCGCAGTTCGAGATTCACAAGCGCGCCCAGATCCTTTCCGCGCAGAAGGCAGCGGGCAGCTTCGCGGTCGAGGTGGGCAAGCAGATCGAGGAGATCGGTTGGATCCTCGACGAGGCCTCGAACAGCCGGTTCGTCTCGGTGATCCCGACGATGTGGGTGCTGGGCCGCGACAGCGGCCAGGCGCGCGACATGGCCGCGCGTGCCAAGCGGCTGTGGGAGTCCGAACCGCTACCCTTCATGGTCCAGGAGGAAAGCTATCTGCTGCCGGTGCTGCTCGCCGCCAGCCTGCCTTTCGGGCTCTATCCCGAAAAGCGCACGCTGAAGCTGCTCGAGCGCGACTTCCGGATGCCAGTGAAAGCCGCGACGCTGATGGCGCCGGTGCAGACGGATTTTCGCGGGGGCGGGCGCCCGGCACTCCTCTACGTCGGCCGCAAGGGTCAGCTGATCACGCTCGACCTCTTCGATCCGCGGATCAACAACTACAACTTCATCGTCTCGGCCGAATCCGGCGCGGGCAAGAGCTTCCTGCTCAACAACCTGTGCCAGCAGTATTACGCGCAAGGCGCGCTCATCCGGATCATCGATATCGGCGGCAGCTATAGGAAGCTCTGCACGCTGTGCTCGGGCCGCTACATCGACATAGGCGAGGAACGCCTTGTCCTCAACCCCTTCGACATGGGGCTCGCGCTCGATGGCGAGGACAAGCAGTCGGCGATCGCCATGGCGGTCGCGATCGTCGCGGAAATGGCGAATGCCGCAACCCGCAAGCCCGTCACCACCTCGCAGTGGAATCTCCTCAAATCCGCTGTCCAGTGGACGGTCGATGGCGGACGCGGCGAGGACGGCATCGATGCGGTGCGCGAGTGGCTGGGCCGCTATCCCGAGAACGCCGTCTCGGATCTCGACCGCGTCGAGCATCTCGTGCCGGTCGCGCGCGAGCTCGCCTTCAACCTGCGCGATTTCGGGTCGGGGGGCGCCTACGGCCATTTCTTCAACGGCCCATCGACCTTCGATATCCGCAGCGACGAGTTCGTCGTGCTCGAGCTCGAGCGGCTCAAGGCACTGCCGGACCTCTTCAACGTTATCGTCATGGTGGTGGTCAACGCCGTCACCCAGGAGCTCTATCTCTCCGATCGCGGTCGTCCTCGCTTCGTGCTGTGCGACGAGGCCGCGCAGTTCATGACGCGCAGCGACGGGCAGGATCTCTCGCGTCTCGCCGAAGCCTTCGGTCAGGGGTATCGCCGGGCACGCAAATACCAGGGCAGCTTCGGCATCGTCCTTCAGAGCATGAACGATCTGACGCTCTTCGGAAGCACCGGCCAGGTGATCCTCGAGAACGCGGCGACGAAGTTCCTGCTGCAGGGCTCGACGTACGACAAGGCAGTCGACAACAAGATTCTCGACTATTCGGGCTTCGTCCTCGACCTCCTCAAATCGGTCCGCAACGCCAAGCCGAACTATTCCGAAGTGTTCATAGATTCGCCGCTTGGCCTCGGCATCGCGCGGCTCGTGGTCGATCCCTTCAGCTACTGGATAAACACCTCGGCGCCAGGCGAGGTCGCCGCCTTCGAAGCACTGCTGCGCGCCGGGCGCAGCCCGCTGGAAGCGGTGTGCGAACTCGCCGGTGTCGACCCCGTCCAGATCCTGGGCGATGCCGGCCGGCAGGAGCGCCAGTGGGACGGTCAATCGGATGGGGCCTCGGCATGACACGCGCGCCCTCCCCGCATCCCGGCCAGCTGCTGCTCGACTGGGAGCAGGACCGGGCCGTGCAGGCCGCCATCGAAGCACGCGTGGCCCAGCGTGCGGAGGCTGCCGCCTTCCGCTGGCGGCTGCGGCTCGTCGCTATCGAAACCTTCATGATGGGCGCGCTGGTGACGATCGCCGGCATCGCGCTTCATCAGCCTTCCCTCTCCGCGCTGCGCGCCGGGATCATCGTCGCCGCCGCCTGCTTTGCGAGCGGCATGCTGCTGATCGGTCTTTCCGGCGCCTGCGGGAAGCTGGTGTCGCGGGTTCGGCAGTGGAGGCATCGGTGAACGGCCTCTTCTCCTCGACCCCAGCCCCGAGGCCTGTCCGCCTGATGGTCGGCAGCCAGGGTCTGCTGCTGGTGCAGTCCTGCATCGCCTGGCAGCTGCCCGGCGTACCCGATCGGTTCCGCCTGCTTGTGGTCATTACCGCGATCACCGCGCTGGCCGCCCTGATCAGCGCGGCGATCGGCGAGGATCGCAATGGTGATCAGCGTGGCTGGAGGCGTCGCCATGGTCGCTAGTTCTGTATGTCGTCATGCACTGTGTAGAGTGGTATCGCTTGCCGCCGTCGTCGCGACCCCGACGACCGTCCTGGCCGCAACCAGCACCATCGGTCGCACCTGGCCCATCGCCGAACCCGACGCTCTGAGCGAGATCGAAGGCCAGGCCTTGCGCGTTCCCGATATGACGACGGCCTTCGGGCCGCGCGGACGCTGGTCGGCGATGAAGGCGGCGTCGCTTGGAATTGCCCGCGCGGATCGGACCCGCACGGTGGTGCCTTTCTATATCCTCGACCAGGATATCCGCCTGCCAGAGGGCAAACTGCTCTATGCGAAGGGCTTCAGCTTCAACCCGCTTGCCTATGTGTCACTGCCGCAGCGGCTGATTGTCGTGCACCCGCGCGACCTCCCCTGGGCGCTGCGCACCGCAAGGCCCGCCGATTTCATCCTGCTCGCGGCCGGCGAACCCGGCGATGCCGATGCGATCACGCTCGGCGAACGCCATGGCCGCGCGATGTTCCTTCTCGAGGAGCGCGTCAAGGCGCGGCTCGGTCTGACCGTCGCGCCCGTGATCATCGCGCAGGAGGGGCAGAAACTGGTGCTTACGGAAGTCGGCGTGATTGAAGCGGACGGGGCCAAAGCCATGCGAAAGGCGCCGCGATGAAGACGCTGTCTCCCCGCAGGATGTGCGGGCTTGGCGCCGCCCTTGCGGCCCTGGCGATCGCCTCTCCCGCCCATGCGTCCAAGTGCGAAGCGGGCACGGTGTTCAACCCGATCACCAAGGTGCGCTGGAACTGCATCTTCCCGATCACCATCGGCGGGGTGAAGGTCGGCCCCAGTGAACCGCTAAGCAAGGCGCTCGACGCCCAATCGGCGTCCAAGCCGCTCTGCGCCTGCCGCAAGGGCGTGACCTTCTGGTTCGGGGTGAAGGTCAGCTTCTGGTCCCCCAACCGCATGGTCGATGTCGTGACCGAGCCGGGCTGCATGATGGCGCTCGGCGCGGACATCATGCCGACCGGCGGCAAGCTGCAGGGGAGCCAGAGCAGCCTCGCTGACGGCACGAATACGCGCAAGATGTTCGCGCAGATGCACTACTACATCTCGCCGGTCTGGAAGATGCTCGACATGTTCACCGACCTGCCGTGCATCGAGGACGACGGCTTCGACGTCGCCCTCATCACCGAGGTCCTGCCGACCTGGCAATCGGCGACGCTCGGCGCGATCATCCAGCCCGAGGCGATCCTGTTCGGCAACCCGGCGGCGGGGCTTGCCTGTATGGCCGACAGCGCGGCGGCGGCCGCAGGCAAGGTCGTCGATCCGCTGTTCTGGTGCATGGGCTCGTGGGGCGCGACCTATCCGGTTGCGGGCGACATTCATTTCGGGGACAGCGTCGAGGCCTGGGCGGGTCTTGCCGCGCGCGGCCTCTTCATGATGGGGCGGCTCGGTGCTCTCACCATCAGTTCGGCCGACGGCTGCTCCTTCATCCCCCAGCCGGTGTGGACCAAGAGCCGCTACAAGTTCCAGCTGATGGAGCCGGTCAAGGGCGGCAGCTGCGTCAATGTCGGCCGGCCCGGCGCGCTCTGGACCAGCGCGAAGCATGCGCCCGGCAAGGACAATGCCCAGTTCATGCTCTTTGAAAAGACGATCTGCTGCGCCGGGGTATCGACGCCGTGAGCAGGTCGCCTTCCGACAACCGCATGAAAACGCCCGGGATCAACCGGTGGCCTGCCCGTCAGCCCCTCAGCCCGAGCGTTTCCATCGCGGTCAGACCGGCGCCGTTTCCCCCCTGCGGTGTCGGTCGGACGGTCGGCGTGGCCTTCAACACAGACGATGGACAGGCGGTGCTCCCCTCCTCGCCGTCTGTCGTCGCGGCCACGCTGACCGTCTTCGAGGGGCAGGCCGTGTTCAGGGCCGAGAGGCCGCTCACCGACGGCGGTGTCCTGCTGTTCCGTTTGTGTCGCGGCTCGCGCGGCGTCGTTCCAGGCGAGATGCAGACATGAAGGCGTGCGCCCTGTTCCTTGTCACGGTGCTCGGGCTTTGCGCGCCGCTGCACGCGCAGACGCCGGAGGACCGCGCCCGCGCCGCGGCCGCCGCCGCGCGCGCCAAAAGCGCTGAGAGCGATGCGCTGCTCGATAACTACGTGACGCCGGGGATGGCGGGTAGGAGCATCACCACGGTGGACTCCTCCAAAGCGTTCACTCCCGATCTCGCCTGCCAGAAAACCGCGACTTATCTGGAACTGCTCGCGCAGCCAGGCGCCACCGGCGATATCGCCACGCTCCGCATTTCGCGGGACAGCGATCTCGACGGCAGCTTCGACGAGGGGCTGACAGTGCCCATCGTGACCTCGGGCATCTGCGCGAACGGGGTCATCTCCTGCACCCCGGGGACGTGGGATGCCTGCCGGTTCTTCCGCTGGGACACCGCGACTTCGGGAGCGCTCAAGCTCAGCGAGGTCGATCTGACCGAGCTTGCCGGCTGTTACTGCGTCAACAACAGCTGCGGCAGCAACCTAGCGTGGGGCAACATCGCCTCGGTGCTGAAGAACCTCGGTGGCGGCGTGGTCGGCGCGCTCACCACGTCGGACGCACGTATCGCCATTACGCAAGCGTCGATCGATGGGCCGGTCATCCGTTACACCGGCGCCCAGACGTCCTCGTGCACAGCGCAGTCCGATGTCGGCGCCGCTGCGTACAGGAGCAATCCCGGCGCCATCTCCAGCGACGCCTCCGCCGCCGCGCAGGCCAGCAGGGTGTTCCAGGCGCTCGCCGCCTCTTCGACCGGGACCGGCACTTCCGAGGTCAGCCGCGGCTGCACCATTACCCGGCAGATCGCCCAGGAAGAAATAACAACCGAGAAGGTCATCGACCGGATTGCCGGTGGCTATGCGACGTCCGTCACGGGCACCGGGAACGTCACCTTTCTCATGGGCTCGCCGTCCGACAACAGCCTCACGGGCGGATCCTGCTCGATCTTCGATTTTCACATGACGCTGCGGGTCGTGGACAGCGATCGCCTTCGCCAGGTTCTGCTCACCCGCTTCGGCGCGGATGACTGGGCGCAGATCCGTGTCGACGGCGAAATGCTGGGTTCCGGCCCGCAGACCTGGACCGGAACCGGATTGCCGCCGGGCAAGTGCGAGAAGAAGGGCGCTTTCTACCTGACCCCCGCGCTCGACCTGACCTCGCGGATGACACAGGGCGACCATGACATCTGGCTGCGCGTGGCAGTCGCCGAGGGCGGCGAAGCCTATGCCGCGATCGAAGCGAGCGTCGATACCGGATGCAAGACGAGCGAGCAGCTTGTCGATACCTGTTCCGGCTATGGGGCAAACGATGCCTGCCGGCTGCAGGGTGAAGTGGTCGACGGGGTCACGACGTTTCGCAGCGGCGTCAACACCGGCCTCGCGCCGCTGCCCCAGACGCGGGTATTCGGAACCGGCGCCTGCACCGCGCAGATCGCCCGCGACTTCTTCCTGCGCGAGCGGACCTACCGGTGCACAGTCGATCTGGGAGCGGCGGCCGAGCCCGATCTCTCGCGCGGCGCCTATATCATCGATCACTCGGCCGAGACCCTGCTTGCCGACCGGGTGACGAACGCCGACGGCAGCTACAGCCTCACCACCCGCAGCTTCTCGATGCCCGATCGGGGCAGCGTCAGCGCCTGCGAGCCGATCTGCAAGACCCGCAAGGCGCAGGCGAACACGGCAGTCGCGCCCGATGGCGTGACCGGTTCGAAGCAGACCGATCCGACAGGCTGGGACTATTACTACCGCACCTGCCAGGACAGCAACGTCTGCCCGGCCGGGGAAGGCGAGGACCTCGTGGAGGGCTGCGGATGCCTCGATGATTTTCCCGAAGCGGCGGTGATGATGCAGTCGGTGCGCCTCGGCGGGGCGGACACGGTCTGCACGAGCAGCGTGCGATGAGCGCCGCGCGGTCCCACCTTGCAGCAGCCGTGCTGCTCATCGCCAGCGTGCTGTTGCTTCCGGCGAGCGCCGCCGCCCAGCAGCTTTGCGCGGCCGATCTCGACGGCAACGGCGATGCGGCCGACGAAGGGGAGACAGCCGCCTGCCATCTGACCGCTTCGGGTGGGTGGATGTGTCCGATCGGCCAGACGACGTGCGAGGCGGACACGGCAGGCGCGCTCCATTGCCCGCTCGGCGATCAATATGCCTGCGAGGTTCCCGCGAGCGGCGGCGCGGCCGCCTGCTCTGCCAACCCCTGCATCGACACCGGTGCCAATCCCGTCGTCGAGGAAGCCGTGCTCGGCGATCCCGGTGTCGAGGCCGATGGCGAGGTCGATGCGGACGGCAATTGCCTGGGTACGATCGAGATATTCTCGGGCCGCGCCGCGCGCTGTCGTCCCGCAGGTCTCAGCACCACATTCCAGAACTGCTGCAAGGACAAGGGCAAGATCGTCAAGGACGGCATGGGTGGTTCGATCTCGTCGATCTCGACCAAGATCGCCGTCGCCAAGGGCGTCTTCACGGGCCTCAAGGCGGCCTACACCGCATTCAAGGCGGGGGCGACCGCGAGCCAGGCGGCAAGCGCAGGCGCCAATGCGATCATCGTCGGCATCGATCCCACCTCGATCGCGATCAGCCTGGCCGTCAATTTCATGATCGAGGTGCTGCTGCAGGGCTGCGACCAGGAGGACATGGAAGTGGGCATGCTGCACGGCTCGGGAATGTGTCATGAGGTCGGCAGCTATTGCTCGTCGAAGATTCTGGGCATCTGCGTGCAGAAGGCGAAAGGCCACTGCTGCTTCAACACCAAGCTCGGCCGCATCATCCAGGAACAGGGGCGCCCGCAGCTCAAGAGCTTCGCCGAGAAGGGCTGGGGCACGGCGAAGAACCCTTATTGCCGCGGCTTCACCGCGGAAGAATTCCAGGCGCTCGATTTCAGCAGGATGGATCTCTCCGAATACTACGAGGAGATCGAAGCGCGCGCGCAGAGCGAAATCCAGATCGACATGAAGGACAAGATCGATGCCTATATGCAGACGATCAGCAACTAGGCGCGGCCTGCTCGTGGCTTGCCTTGCCTGTGTCCCCATGGCGGCAGGCGCAAGCGAGCCGCCGGCCGCGACCGTGCAGGCGCAGCCACAGAGCGCCCGCACGCGGATCGAGGACCAAGGCGCGGACGCCATGGAGCGCGTCAAGCGCGCCGCCGGCAAGGCGAAGGCCACAACGGTCCCCTCGCCCGTTCTGCCCGCGAAGCCTGACACCGCCACGCAGCGCCGCGCTTTCGAGGGTTTTCGCCGCCGCGAGACGGATCCTGCCATTGTCAAACGCGCGGAAGGAGACGTCGCGGCGGCGCGCGAAGCGCTCGCCGCCGAGCGGGATGCTGCCAGTCGCCGGGTCGCGCAGGCGCTGGGACTGGAACAGCCCGAAGCCGCGGCGCTGGCCGGCGTGGTCTCCAGCGGCGGTGAGACGCGCTGGGTGCCGGTGCTGTTCGTGTCGTCCGCGATGCCGGTCGCGACGCTGCGGACCTACGCGGGCCAACTCGAGCGTGCCGGCGGCGTCATGGCGTTTCGGGGAATGCCAGGCGGGATGCGGAAGGTCGCGCCGATGGCAAAATTATCAGCGGCGATCCTGCGCATCGATCCGGGCTGCGAAGGCCCCGCCTGCGCGATGCGTAACGTGCAGCTGATCGTCGATCCGCTGGTCTTCCGCCAGCATGGCGTCACCCGGGTGCCGGCACTGGCGATGGTCCCCGGCGATCCCACCCGGCCCTATTGCGAGCGTGACGAGATGCCCCTGCGGCCTGCGCATCTCGTGTTCGGCGACGCGGCGCTAACCGGGCTTCTCGAGGAATATGGCCGCCTCGGCGGGGAAGAGGAGGTGCGGGATGCTCTCGCTCGCCTGGCGCGCCGGTAAGCGGCTTTATCGTGATGGGAGGGATCTGCCGCTGCGCGCCGCCGTGGCGCTCGGCGCCAGTGGTCTTGGCCAGCCGGCGCGCCCCGCGCAGCTGCTCAAGGCTTACGGTATCGTACTCCCGATCGGTCTCTTCGCATGGTGGGCGATGCCCCACATGACGCTGGTGATGACCCCGTCGATCGACGCCTGGGTGGTGCATCGCGCGCCCGGCCCGATCGGGCGCGGCGATCTCGTATCGTTCATGCTGTCAGACCCGGTGGCGGGTCCAAGGCCCGTCAACGTCACCAAATATGCGCTGTGCATGCCGGGCGAGCCGATCGTCATGATCGAGAAGGCCGTTCGCCTGGGCCAGCCTGGCAATGGCTGGTACTATTGCAACGGCCGCCTGATGGGCGTCAGCAAGCCGGTCGGCCGCGGCGGCAAGGCGCTGACGCACTGGCGCCCGGGCATCACGCGCATTCCCGATGGCATGATCTTCGTCGGCTCCCGCCATCCCGACGGATACGACAGCCGCTATTACGGGCCGGTCGCGATCGATCGTCTGACGCGAATGGAGAAGCTGCTGTGAGACGGCAGCTTGCCCTCGCCGCAGCCCTTTTGCTGCCTACCCAGGCAGTGCAGGCGCAGGCCTCCGTCGGCGCGGGCGCGCAGAGCGGCACCCGCGGCTACTGGTGGTATGAGGCGCCGGCCAAGGTGGAGGAGGCCGGTGGCGAGGAGCAGCAGCCCGATCCGGACGCGCTTGTAAAACCGGTGATCCCGCCGATGGCGGAGCTGGCGACATGGACCCCGTCGAAGATCCGCACGCTGATCGAGCAGCAGCGCGACTATGCCGCCACCGTGCTCACCGTCGAGGCCGTATCGGACTTCTGGCGGCTGCAGGACTTCGCGCGTCGCAAGGCCCGCGCTTTCGCAGGCGTCACCCAGCTCGCCATGCTCACGCATCCCGAGCTCAATGCGAGGGCGGCGAACCCGATGGTCGGCGAGGCGCGCGATGTGCTCGGCGCACACAAGGATCAGCTGCGCCGCCAGTATCTGCGCTCGAAAGCGAGCGAATTCGCGCTGGTGATGTTTGCGCGCGCGTCCTGCGGCTATTGCCGCGTGCAGTGGCCGATCGTCCAGCGCTTCCAGGACGAGATGGGCTGGCAGGTGAGCCTAGTCGATCTCGACCGCAAGCCTGCGCTGGGGCAGCGCTTCGGGGTCGAGGTCACCCCGACGACCATGGTCATTCGCCGGAACAGCGCCCAGCGCATGGTCATTGCCGCCGGGGTCGAGACATACCCCAACATCGCGCAGATGGCCTACCAGGCGGCGCGGCTGCTGAGCGGCGACATCCGGCCAGAGCAGTGGCTGACCGCCGCGGGCGAGGAAAATGGTTTCTTCGATGCACTCGCCAACGGGCCGGTTTCCGCGGCCGATCCGCGCGGCACCGGTCGTGAACTGGCCGATCCACCGGGTGTGCGGCCATGAGCCCCTGGCGCGCGGCCGTGACCGCCGGACATTCAGGATGGCAGAAGCACCGCTTCGCCCTGGTCCTTCAACAACGCGATCGCCTTGCGATCAAACGAGACGAAAGTCTCGCCGCCAAGCCATTTGCCCTCGTGCGCGATCGCGCCGTCGCCAAAGTCGCCGCCTGCCTCCAAGAGCGCCAGCCCGGCCTCGACCGCGCCAAGATCCGTCTCGACATTGTCTGCGTGAACAAGCGCGCGCATGGATCGCGCGATGTCGGACCTTGCGAAACCATAGGCCCGGCTCAGCACCCAGACGAATTCGCACAGCGCCGGGATCGGTATGGCGACGAGCGTCGCCTCAGCCAGCAAGCGCTGGGCGATCGGCGCCTGCACCGGATCGTCCTCGGTCACGGCCCGGACGAGGATATTCGTGTCCGCCGTGATTTTCACAGGTCGCCGGCCCAGCCCTGCTCGATCGCAGCGTTCATGTCCTCGATCGATACAGGCTTCTGCCCGTCCCGCTTCAACATCCCGAAGGCCTCGGTGATCTTGCCCTTCGGGCGAGCGACTTCGACCTCGAGCCGTCCATTGGGCAGCTTGTGGATGGTCAGCTTGGCCCCGGCATGGACGCCCAGGTGCTGCAACAGGTCCTTGCGCAGCGTGATCTGCCCCTTTGCAGTTACCGTCAGGGTCGCATCCCTCGCGGGTACATTGAGAGCCGTCATCGCAGGATTCCTTTCTACCGCCCGAAAGGTAATGCTAAACTCCATTACCAGCAAGCTGCTGTTCGCCACGGTCACGATGACGATGGTCGCTCCAGCCGACGCGCAAATCCGTCCGACCCCGGCGATGCGTGCAGCCATCCATCCGGTATCGACGGTCCGGGCGATGGAGACGTGGCTTTCGCGCGCACCGCTCACCCGTGACTTTCCACCGGACTTCGCCGTCATGCTGCGCAGCCAGGCGTCGCTTTACGTGATCGAGATCAGCACTGCTCCGGGCTGCGTTCCGTGCGGTGACCTCTGGACCAAGCTGGTGCAATTTCAAGGCCGCTTTGGCTGGCGGGTCCAGACCATCGGCCAGGATGAGGCGATATTGCGATCGGGGAGGCTTGGCCTGCCCTGGGTTGGACATCCCGTCGCCTGGGTGCGTCCGCTTGGGGATCCCGGCCGCATGGTTCCCATCGCGATCGGAACCGATCACGAAGTCAACATCGCGCGCAACGCCTGGCTTGCCGCCAGGATGCTCACCGGGGCCAGAGCTGCCGTCGGCGTGCGCGCCATGTCCAGGTTCACAGGGATCGTCGGCGTGAGGGCGCCGGCCTCCTCCAACCCGAAGGGACGCTGATCATGGCGGGGCTGCGTCACCTTTCCACCTCACCGGGATGCCCGCCATGGATTTCGATCTACGCCGTCTGAAACGCCGCGCTTCGGCCTTCCTGCTTTTCCTGGTGGTCGCATCGTGTGGCCACGCGGTCCCCGCCCATGCGCAGAGCTGGGCAGAAAGCTGGTTCGACAATGTCACCTACACTTCGCCCGGAAGCTTCGAGGACCAGACCCGCGGCTATGTGACCGCAGGCGGGATGTCGGGCCGGGTCGACGTCCATGACGACTATCTCATGAGCGTGACGCTGCCCAAGGTTAAGGCGGGCTGCGGCGGCATCGACATGTTCCTCGGCGGCATGTCGTTCCTCGATCCGGAGTACCTCGTCGAAAAGCTGGAGACGATCCTCCAGGCCGCGCCGGCGGTCGCCTTCCAGTATCTCCTGGAAACGCTCGACGAGAAGATGGGGAATATAATTTCAAAGATGGAGGCGGCGACCAATTACCTGAACTCGATCCAGGTGAACGATTGCCGCCTCGCCAACCGCATGGTGCAGGTCGCCAAGGGCGACGACAACATGTCGGGGATCCTCGAGGAGATGACCGGTTACAAGTCGATCCGCGAGGGCTATGCCAACAGCTGGCAGCAGAGCCGCGAGAAAATCCAGTCGAACAAGGGCAACCCGACCGAGGACCTGAAGGACGCGCTCGAAAATTGCCCGGCTGAGGTGACTGAGATCTTCAGGACCGGCTCGCTCCTTGCCCACGCCGCCGCCAGGGTCGGCGCCTCCGACTGGGCGGGCGTCATGCGGGCCCGGGTCGGCGACGTCTACATGCGCTGGGATGCGAACGACAAGGTACCGGTCTTCTCGGCCATCCCCGCCTGCCCGCGCCAGGATACCGAGAGTGCCGACGATTTCCTGACCGGCCGCGTGCCGACCCGTGCGCTCAACATTCCCGCCACCGCCTCGGACTGCTCGGTGAACGGCAGCGGGCGCGGCGCGCTGGTGCTGGCCCGCGAGAAGATGGAATCGGTCGCCGCGAAGATCCGCACTCGCTCGGCGCTGACGACCGAAGAGAAGCAGTTCGTCGCCAACGTGCGGACCCTGCCGGTCTATCGTCTGCTCGAATGGGGCGTGCGCCAGGGTCTTACCGACAGCGTCATTGCCGACACCGACGAACTGGTGGCGCTCACCCTCGCCTACCAGATGCTCAACGACCTGACCCGCTCGATCGACTTCGCCCTTCAGAACGCCGAGCGCGGCGTCACCACGGCGGGTGCGGCCGATGCCGAGAACACGAACGTGTGCCAGACGCGGATTCTCACCAAGGGTATCGAGCAGCTTCGCGAACTCCGGGACGAAGTCCTGCGCCAGCGCGCGCAGATGCGTCAGTCCTACATGGCAGCCATGAACCAGGCGAACCTCTCGGCAAGCTACGCCGGGGTCGTGCGCCAGCGCGACCGCGACGCCCGCGATGCCGCGGGCGCCAACGCCAACCGTAATCGGTGAGGACTGCCATGCGCTCCTTCCTTCGCCTCCTGATCGTCCTCACCGGCTCGCTTTTCGCGACGCCCGCGCTGGCGATCGATTCCAGTTACTACACCTGGGACGGCTTTTCCGAGACCGTCGATGCCTTTCATCTGATCGCGATGATCTTCGGCGATCCGCGCTATGAGACGCTGGTGGTGATCATCGCGGTGGCAGGCATCGCCTTCGGCGCGGTGATCGCCAGCATCCGGGGCTCGGGAATGGGTCTTGTCGCATTCGGCTTCCAGATGCTGGTCGGCATCGGCCTGTTCGCCGGGATGATCGCCACGACCGGCACGGTCCATGTCTACGACCGGGTTCGCAACGCCTACCAGCCGGTGGGCGATGTCCCCAATCTCATCGTGCTGGTAGCGGGCGTGACCAACCTGATGGAGCGGGCGCTTGCCGAGACGATCGACGACAATACCACCGATCCCAATGCCAAGCTCGAGTTCGGAGCGGGTGGTCACGCGTTCGACCTGTTCCTGAACGCAGTGTCTCCGCGCAGCCCGATGGTCGATACCTTTCTCGATGCGACCGTGAAGGACTATGTGCGCCAGTGCTATCCGGTGGCGCGCGTCTCTCCGGCCTACGGTGTCGACGACGATCAGCTCTTCCGGACCTCGACCGACCTTCCCGCCTCTTTCGCGGCGATGGCCGGGCCGGCAACCTTCTCGACCGTGTTCACGGCGAGCGACAAGGCGGGAACGACGGTGAGCTGCGAGGCGGCATGGAACCACATTTCCGAGCGGCTGTCGGATTCTACTCTATTCGATGCCTACAGCGACCAGGTCTGCGCGCGCACCGGCTTCGACGTGACCCAGACGGCCCAGCGCGATCGCTGCCGCCAGCAGATCGACGGCCTGGGCGACATGATGCTGGGGCAAGCGATGAACCGGCAGAAATTCCTCGCCAACATCCTGCTCGGACAGACGGTGGGCGACGTCCTGTTCGAGGATTCGCCGGCGGCGACCGCGCGGGTGATGGCGAACCGCGCGATCGAGTCCAACGGGCTCGCCACGCTCTCGACCGCCAACGAGTGGATGCCGACCATCCGCGCCTCGGTCTGCGCGATCATGCTGATGATGATGCCGATTGCGCTGCTCTTCATCCTGACGCCGATCAACCTTCGGGTCGCGAGCTTTGCGCTTGGCCTCTTCGTCTTCGTCGCGCTGTGGGGCGTGATCGATGCCGGCATCTACCAGCTGACCCTCGGCCGCGCGATGGACGTTCTGGCCGAACTGCGCGCGACCAGTGTCGCCGCCGACAGCTGGATCCTCGCGCCATCGGCCGCGATGAAGGCGCTCGCGATCTTCGGCTCGTTCCGTACAGCAGCCGCTGGCCTGGCTGGCGCGTTCGTGTTCACGGTGTTCCGCTTCTCGGGCAACATGTTCACCGCCTTCACCTCGGGCATGCTCGGGGTCCAGGGCCAGGGCAGCATGGCAGCGGCCACTGTCGGGACCAGCGAGGGCTATGCCTCGGCGCTTGAAGCGCAGGCGTCGGCGAGCGGCACGGCTGCCCGGCGATCGGCGTCCTCCGGGTTCGGGGACTTCGGCGAGCGCAGCAGTTTCGGTCTCGACCGGGCGTTCGCCTCTTCCGGCACCGTGCTCGGCGAACAGGGCGGCAGCGCGAGCGGGACTGCCGCGTTTGGGCTTGGCCGGACCGACGCCGCGCGCGAACTGGGTGGCCTCGCCCCTGCCCTCGCCGGGCGGGACCTCAGCGATCCGGCGACGGCCCGCGCGATTCGCGCCAATGCGGCGACATCGGCCATCCATAACTTCGCCCAGGGCGACGCCTTGCGAAAGCTGGGCACAACGTATTTCGGGGAAGGACAGCCGGGCGAGCGGGCCTTTGCCGCCTTCGCGCAGAACATGGTGCAGTGGAAGGCGTTCGGCGACAGCCAAGCCTACGAGATGATGCAGTCGGGCGCGCAGCGGCATTTCGAGCGCAGCGGCTATGACGCCAAGGATGCCGCGCTCAAGGCTTCCACCGTCATTGCCCAGGCAGGGGCCGATCCGACTTTCGCGAAGTTGACCGCCAACGCCTTCGACCAGGAGCAGATGCTCCGCAACGACGTCACTGCGGCTGAGACCCAGGTCGGTGCGATGGAGGGGCGGCGCGACTACGCGGGGGGCCGGATCGCGGCCGTCGAGCGCGGCAATGTCGCGACCGAGCAGGCGCATCGCACCGGCGGCAATCAGGGCCAGCGCCAGGCAGCCGCTATGCTCGGGCTGTCCGTCACCGAAACCAGCCGCCGCATCGGCTTCATCAACGCCCTCTCGGGAGAAGCGCGATCGACGGCGATCAGCCAACTCGCGCGCGCGACCGGGCGCAATGAGGTGCAGGTGCTGCGCGCGCTGGAGAGCTACAATGCCGCCGTCCAGGTCGGGACCGCCGATGGCGCCAGCGCAGAGGCGGCGCGCGAGGGTACGAGCGTTTATGGACGCACGCGCGAGGCCGCAGGCTACGACTTCGCCGAGCGCTCGGGCAGGCTCGACGCGCAGCGCGAGATCGGCTTCGACGGGGTGCGCAGCAACGCGCAGATCGGCGAACAGCGGCGGCAGGCAGACAATGCCGGCTTTGCTGAGGGAGCCGCGGCTGCCGGTGTCTCCGTGCGCGAGGCGGCCCGCCTTGATTCCTTCATCCGCGCGCTTGCCGGGACCGCCGGTAACCAGGTCGACATGGCCGAGGGCGGCGCGGAAGGTATCGCCGATCGTGCGCGCAACGAACGCCTGACCGGGATCGTCGAGCGGGAACGCCTCACCCGCACCCAGGCGCTGCTGCGCGCGCATGGCGTCGAGATGTCGAAGCGCCAGATCGCCATGGACCAGAATGGCGATGTCAGCCTCAATCTGACGCCCGAACTTGCAGCGCAGATGTGGCGCAGTGGTCTCATCAACGAGAGCCAGCTTGGCGCCATCGCCAGTGGCGGGCATGCGCGCTTCAGTTTCGCGCATAACGATCTGCTCGTTTCCAGCAGCACAGGGTTCAGCCGGTCCGCGCGCAATGACACCAGCACGCGCTTCGAGGCCGGCAAACAGGCGGGCCCCGACACGATCGAGCACTTCCTGGGCAGCGGCAAGGAAGGGCAGGCCGCCATGGCCAACTGGCTGCGCGGCGGCTTCGAGATGGACCGGCGCGGAGACTGGCGGCTGAAGCCGCAGGTAGCCGATACACTGGAACGCGACGTTACCGCGATCATCGCGCAGACCGGATGGCAAAGGTCGCTTTCCCGCACTGCGGACCATCAGACGTCAAACACTGAGAGCGTATCGGGGGATATCTCGGCAACGGTGAGCAGAGGCGTCAGCAGTGGCGGCAAGGGTAGGGACAAGGGCAAGGAAGATGATGCGGGGAGCTCCGGAAACGCCGTCGGATCGCTGAGTGGCAAGTTGGGAATGGATATCTCTGATCGAGGAGCTGCAACCGTTTCGGCACAGTCATCGATGGACATTGTGAACTACGACGTTCGTGAGGTCATCGCATCCGCAGAGAAGGCAGCAGCCCGTTCGGGACGTCCTGAGGAGATATTTGCAAAGGTATTGAGCGACGGAGTTCTTGGTAACCAAGGACTTCGCAATCGTTACTTAGATCAAGCAGATTCCGGTCGCGGCACTATGCAGGTTACTGCCCCACTTACGTCGATGGAACAATCATCGATCCTGAGTTCGGGGCGATTGTTGATGGATCGAGATGATGGCCCAGCGGACGGAGATCCGACGTTTAAAGAGCGTCGAGATCCCTAATGTTTGTTTTTTATCAAGCCGATATGTCTGTGGTAGATGCTCCCAGATCGTATATCAAACGGATCTGTGTAGGGATCGATCATAGGCCTCTGCGACGGCGGGCCCGGCGTAATCATCCATTCCCCGCATACCACCTTCGCTTTGAGGAAGCCATAACCCAGGGCTGCGATCACCGTAACCGGATTGAACACGAAGATCAGCAGCACCATCGTGTTGACGAGATAGATGTTCAGCCGATCATAGGGGATGGCGATCATCAGCTCGAGGCCGATCCAGTAGAGCAGCGCCAGGGCAAGATAGAGCTTGGCATACCACGGGCGCCAGAACCAGTCGGCTGCACGCGGCGACGGCGGGGCCGCCTCTTCTGCCGGTTCGACGTGATCAACATCCTGCATGTGCAGAGCCTTTCCGAACCAGAAGATAACACAACGACGCTCGGCGTGGAAACAGGACAAGACAGTCTTCGCTACGGGAACGCCGATACAAATTTCCCGCAAGGCGAGCTGCAGCCTTTCCTTCCCCCTCCACTTCCTACTCGCTCGCCATCCACGATCCGTCATCACCTGCGCATCGACGGTGAAAAGCCAAGGCCATGAAAAGCCAACGCCCGCCTCCCACCGAACGTCCTGAACTTTCACCAAGTGCGAATGCTGCTATATTGCGTCTTGCCCGCCTTCTCGGCCGGCAGATAGCGCGTGAACAACACGAAGCGCGAAGGCAGCGGGAGAGCCACACAGACGCCTCCCCTGCGTCCCATGAATAGCAACGCCGATCGGACATGGGCCACGGAAGGACATCATTCGGCCATGAGGCGTCCGACATGCAAGTTGGTCACCGACACGTGCTGGCTCTCGGGACCGACGGTGTTCAGCCGCTATGGTCTCTGTGACAAAATCGCATCACGGCCCGCGCGGTGCCCGCGCCTATGCGTCGCCGCGAGAAATTTGTCACACATCCTTGGCAAATTCTGTGACCTGCAGCTATCGAAGCCGGCGTAGAATTCGGGCACGAAAGTCAGTGCAAATACGCGTCAATCCAGGAATGCTCGCATCGCCCGCGACCTGCTGGGGTGCTTGAGCTTGCGCAGCGCCTTGGCCTCGATCTGGCGGATGCGCTCGCGGGTCACCGAGAACTGCTGACCGACTTCCT
>NZ_ALVC01000002.1:0-7688 GCF_000293195.2 Sphingomonas sp. LH128 | reverse complement strand
CGAACAGGCAATGGATGGAAAGATCTGGCCCAATCGGCTATGGGAACCATTCTGATGAGGCAACGGCAAACGCCTCGGGAACATCTTTGCTTGAGGCAACACGACCGGCCATCGTAGTTGTCGCCACGCAGTCTTCTTCGCTCTCGATGACAAGCCTGACAAGATCGCCATCTACCGCGGCAAGCGAGGCTCTCTCGAAGGTCGCGTGGCTTTCGTGAACACCGATCAAACGTCGCCGGCTGCGGCTTACCTGACCATCAATGATCCAATTGGCAGGGCAGCGGAAATCGCCGACGCCGTGGCGAGAGGCTTCATGGTACGGACCAGGTCTGACGCCAGCACCTTCGAGGCCCGCTCCAACGATACCCGTCGCCGCGAAGCCGCGCTGGCAAGCGGCGCTCAATATGTCCTGACCGATTATCTGTTTGCCGATCCCCGTTTCCCCGGTGGTTACGAGGTGAGGATCACGGGCGGTCGTGATGCCATGTGCAACCCGAAGCTCACGCCCAAGGGGTGCTCTCTTCCCTAGCAGTCCGGTTCGCTGGCTCCTGCATTCTCCTACCAAACGGAACTGACAATGCTCAAAATGCTTCT
Organism: Sphingomonas sp. LH128; assembly: GCF_000293195.2. NCBI lineage: Bacteria > Pseudomonadati > Pseudomonadota > Alphaproteobacteria > Sphingomonadales > Sphingomonadaceae > Sphingomonas > Sphingomonas sp. LH128. Next base: position 7,094 of record NZ_ALVC01000002.1, on the reverse strand, counting down.
TCTCGCGACCGCTGCTGCGGTCGTGGCCGCCCCCGCTTGCGCGGAAGAAATCCGCATGAACGACATCCAGACCGTCGGCACGCATAACAGCTACAAGGGCCCGACGCCGCCGGAAACGCTGGCTCGGATTGCCAAGATCAACCCCGCTGACGCCATTTCCAAGGACTATCAGCACCGTCCGATCCCCGAGCAGCTGGATGCCGGTGCCCGCGCATTCGAGTTCGATGCCAACTACGACCCCAAGGGCGATCACTATGTATCGGTGTCGAACGATCCGGACATGGCCAAGCCCGGCTTCAAGATCATGCACGTCGCCGGCATCGATGGCGCCACGAGCTGCCTGCTGCTCACCCAGTGCATGACCCAGCTGAAGACCTGGTCCGATGCGCACCCTGATCACGCACCCATCCTTATCATGTTCAACATGAAGGCCGGCCAGAACGCAGCTGTTGGCGGCGTTGACGGCATCCCTTTCACCGAAGCGGCCTATGATGCGCTCGACGCCGAGATCCGCTCGGTGCTGCCCAAGAGCAAGATCATCACGCCTGACGAAGTTCAGGGCAAGTACCCCACGCTTCGCGAAGCTGTGATGGCCAACAACTGGCCCACCCTCAAAAAGGCCCGCGGTCGCTTCTTGTTCGCGATGGATGAGAAGGCCGACAAGATCGCTATGTATCGTGGTTCGCGCAAGAACCTCGAAGGCCGCGTGTTCTTTGTAAACGCCGAGGAAAGTTCGCCGGTCGCGGGCTACATGACCATCAACGACCCGATCGTCGATGCTGAGAAGATCAAGAAGATGGTTGCGGCCGGCTTCCTGGTTCGCACGCGCGGCGATGCTGGAACGCATCAGGCCCGCTCTAACGACACGACCCGCCAGAAGGCTGCCTTCGCGAGCGGCGCTCAGTACATTCTCACCGACTATATCTGGCCCGACACCCGGTTTGCGGGCGGCTATACCCTGCGTCTCCCCAATGGCGCGGCGGCCGTCTGCAATCCGCTGCACAAGCCGGCGTCCTGCTCGGGCATCCTCGAGAAGGCCCAGAAATAACGAAGCGCGCGCTGCCCTGCCAAGGTGCCGGGCAGCGCGTCACTCCTACGGTAAAATGCCCCGCTGGACACGCCCGTGTCACAGTCGGCGGCTTAAGCCCACGCCGTACAGGCCCTTCAATCGAGTTGACCCATGAAGCTTCTTTCCAGCACCGCCGCCATACTTGCATTGACCGCAGTCGTCCCGGTGCAAGCACAGCAAGCGCCCGATCTTTCCCGCGCCGCCAAGGGCGATTTGCGTGAGCCAGGCGGTGCGCGCCGGCTTCCGGGGGACATGCGGGAGTTCTATCGCCAGTTGAGCAAGGACGGCGAGGTGCGCAACGTTATCCTTCTTATCGGCGATGGCATGGGCGATTCCGAGATCACCCTGGCCCGCAATTACGCAGAAGGCGCCGGAGGCTACTTCAAGGGGATCGACGCCCTGCCGTTCACCGGCCAGTACACGCATTACGCGCTCGACCCGAAGACCGGAAAGCCGGACTATGTGACGGATTCAGCCGCGTCTGCTACAGCTTGGGCGATCGGTGTGAAGTCCTACAACCGGGCAATCGGCGTCGATGTTGCGGGTAAGCCGCATGCTTCGCTGCTGGAACGGGCGAAGGCCGCTGGCCTTGCAACAGGCAACGTCTCGACTGCCGAGATCGAGGACGCCACCCCGGCTGCGCAGATGGCCCACGTCACGCACCGCAAGTGCTATGGCCCTGTCGCCACCACTGCAACTTGCCCGTCCAACGCGTTGGAATTGGGCGGCGCTGGGTCGATTGCCGAGCAGGCTCTGGGCGCGCGGCCCGATCTTATCCTTGGTGGCGGCGCAGCCACCTTCGCCGAAGCCGCAAAGGCGGGGAAATGGAAAGGCCGCACACTGATGGCCCAGGCTCAGGCCCGGGGATATCGGATTGTACGCAATGCTGGCGAACTCGCCTCGGTTTCCGTTGCCAATCAGAAGACGCCGCTCCTGGGCCTGTTTTCCGATGGTAACATGCCGGTGCGCTGGAGCGGTCCAAAAGCCAGCCTCCACGGCAACCTCGACAAGCCGGTGGTTTCCTGTGCGGCCAATCCAGAGCGCACGGCGGATGTCCCGACGCTTGCGGTAATGACAACGAAGGCAATTGACCTTCTGAAAGGCAGTCCGAAGGGCTTCTTCCTTCAGGTTGAAGGTGCCTCCATCGACAAGCAGGACCATGCGGCCAACCCCTGCGGGCAGATCGGCGAGACCGTGGATCTCGACGAAGCCGTACAGCAAGCGTTGGCGTTTGCTCAGGCTGATGGACATACGTTGGTGATTGTCACCGCAGATCACGCACACAGCAGCCAGATCGTCAGCAATGGCACGAAGGCTCCAGGGCTGACTGCCGCGCTGAAAACCCTGGAAGGCGGCCTGATGACCGTCAGCTACGGGAACTCGGAAGAAGGGTCGCAAGGCCATACGGGCACGCAGCTTCGCGTCGCCGCGTTCGGACCTCGTGCCGTGAACTTTTCTGGACTCCTGGACCAGACGGACATGTTCTACATCATCAAGGATGCGCTGGCTCTGAATTGATCAGCTGTTCGTGGTCATACGATGCCTTCCAGGTTCACGAGATCTGATCGCATCGTAGGAACAGGAATGGCAGCTCTCCTAAGGTCTAGCATCTAGACCAGACAGTCGCCTATCGGCCAATCTTGGGCATTCAGAATTGGTAAGCTGAGGTCGCACCTCGGAACGAAAATAGGCAGCTAAACGGCCACAGAGGTGTCGAGACGGGATCGGCAGAATTTTCCAGGCCCTCGCGATTTTTCCGCGATGCAGAAAATACTCTCGATCGTCGGGTTGCATCACTATGAGGGCAAAAGCGCGGCGTCCTCACGAGAAAGACGCCGCAGTCCTTTTGTCAGCCGTTCAACTTGTCCTTGACGGCCTTCGCGGGCGTAAAGGACAACTTGCGTGCAGCCTTGATGGTCATCACTTCGCCGGTCGCGGGGTTGCGCCCTTCGCGCTCCGGGGTGTCCTTAACCTTGAATTTGCCGAAGCCATTCAGCGAGATTTCCTCACCCTTGGCCGCGGCATCCGCGACCGCAATGAATACGGAGTCGACGATCTTGCGCGCGTCGGCTTTGGTAAGGCCGGCATCAGCGGCAATGGCATCCGCGAGGTCACTGTTGTTCATAAGTATAGTTCCTGTCGAAATAGGCTTCGAGGGATAGGCCCCATAACGATCAGCGTTGGCTGCGTCACGTCACGAACGAAGGGCGAAACTGCCGGAGCGTTCACCTCTCGGTTACCGCTTAAACGGCATCCGATGGGGTTTCTTTCGGCGTACGCACCATCCGCTTGGGCTTGCCTGCCCCGCGCAGATTTCCATCTACCTCCGCATTGTCCTTGCTCTGTGGAGCGCTATCCTTGCTGACAACTTCGGGCGTTGTCTCCTTGTTCGCTGCGCTGTTCTTACCGAACAGCCCGAGCTTGCCGCGCTGCTTTGGCGCAGATCTCGCGGAAACCTCTTCTGTAACGGCCGACGCAGGCTCAATAGCCACCGGGTCCTCAGTCGATGAGTCAGCGCTGCGCCGTTTAGCCTTACCCGCAGGCGCGGACGCAGAACCTTTCGGTTTTTTGTCCCTTGCACCTTTCAATGCCGGTGCGGCAGTTGCTTGCTCGATCACGGGTACTGCCGAAGCTGAAAGTTCGCCAACGGGCGTCGCAACTGCCTTGCCCTTGCCGCGCCGCACTTTCGGAGTTCCCGTCTTATCTACCGCAACAACTGCCTCGGAAGGCGCCGTCATTGCATCGTGCTCCTTACCGCGGGATTTTGCGGGCGTTGTTTCCTTTGGGGAACTGTTCCTCGCGCCGCGTCTTTCGGCCTTGGCAGGCATGGCGGCAACCGACTGCGCCCTTTCAGACGCCGTGTCGGTTACGGCAACGGACGGAGCCACCTCCGGTCCATTCGACGGTCCTTTCCCATCTTCCACGACTGGCACACCGTCCCCGGCCACTTCCTGCCGTCGGCGACCCAGACCGATCTCCTCGGCTATGGCACGCCGCTTTGCCGCGAAATCCGGAGCAACCATCGGGTAGCTGGAAGGAAGGTTATAGCGCTCCCGATAGGCTTCTGGGGTCAAGCCATGGGATGTCAGGTGGCGCTTGAGCGTCTTGTATGGCTTGCCATCGATCAGGCTCAGAAGATGTTCGGAAGAGGCCAGGCTTTTGCGGATGGAAACCGCCGGCACGTACGTCTGCGCCTCTTCCACGAGAGGCTCGGCAACTGTCTCATCGGTCAATGCCGCCTTCGTAGAACGTATCAACCCCGACAGATCTTCGGACGCAACCGTGTTGTTCGCAAGGTATGCACTCAGCAGTTGGACGGTGAGAGCGGCTATATCCGTAGTATTTTCGATATCAGGCATGTTCGATCAAGCTCCCAACGCATTCGTGATCGTTTGCAAAATCAAGACCACCTTAGTGCGACTGCAGTACAACGGAATGCAAGGGCAAAAGCTGCACCGCCATGGCTTTATGGCAGATGGTGGCGGCCATTCTCATAGGTTGCCGACATCCGGCGACCAATTGCAGTCGTCGCATTTGGAGTTTAAGCTTTGTGGCATCATAGACCCGTCCGCCTTTCAGCCATCCTATCCCAGACTATTCGAGCCGGCCGAAGTGCCGGCTTCTTTCGAAGCCGGGTCGACGCGGCGCGTTTCGGACACCGATCCGAATATCTCACCGCTCATCTACGCAGCCCTGATTTTCCGCCGAGTGATTCAATTTGGCGCTCCGCCTGCGAGAATACCAAGCCACTTGAAAACGGGCCTGCGGGGCAAGCGCAGTTGTTCGACCAGTTGGCGCAGTGAGACTTCTAAATCCAGAACGACGGGCGGGACATGATAGCTGAGTAATTTCTCGGCTGATTCGTGAACAGTCGTCCTGCAGCGCACCGATATCCGGCAGGTTAACCGGGTAAACCGTTGAAGAGATATGCCTATTTTCGACGACATCATTAGCCTGTGGCACTGTGGCCAAATGCAGAACAAAACGGTATTTATGCGGTAAGCAAAAGAGGAACGCAAAATGACCCGAGTGGCGCTTTACGCCCGCTATTCGTCCGATAATCAGCGCGACGCGTCGATCGAGGATCAGTTTCGCATATGCAGGGAGCGAGCGGAGCGCGAAGGTTGGGAGGTCGTAGCCGCTTACAAGGATGCCGGTATCTCCGGCGCCAGCATGATCTTGCGTCCCGGTATCCAATCCCTTCTGCAAGACGCTCAAGGCGGCCACATCGAACTCATTCTTGCAGAAGCCCTGGACCGATTGTCTCGTGACCAGGCCGATGTCGCCACAGTCTACAAGCACCTCAAGTTTGCAGGCGTGCCGATCATTACACTGGCCGAAGGGGAGATCAGTGAACTGCATGTCGGCCTTAAGGGAACGATGAACGCCCTTTTCCTCAAGGACCTCGCCGCCAAGACGCATCGTGGCCTACGTGGGCGCGTCGAGGAAGGGAAGTCGGGCGGCGGCATTTCCTATGGCTACAAGGTTGTGAAGCAACTCGACGCGCGCGGCGATCCGATACGCGGCGACCGAGAGATTAACCCGGCCGAGGCGGAAGTGGTGCGCCGTATTTTTCGCGACTTCGCCGCAGGCGCACCACCGCGCACGATTGCCCGCAAATTGAACGAAGAGCACGTTCCAGGCCCCGGCGGCAAACCATGGAACGACACGACGATCCGTGGGCATGTGAAACGCGGAACCGGCATCGTGAACAATGAACTGTATATCGGCCGACTGATCTGGAACCGGCTGCGGTATATCAAGGACCCATCGACGGGTAAGCGTGTCTCAAGGCTCAATCCGGAGGCGGATTGGATCATTCGCGAGGTCCCCGAACTGCGCATCATTGACGACGAGCTTTGGCAGTCAGTGCGGACGAAGCACGAAGAGATCGCCGAGAAGTTTGTGAACATCACGGCAGCTATTCAAAGCAACCAGCAGAATCTCCTGAACGGCGGTCGCCGTCCACGCACGATGCTGTCTGGCCTCGTCTACTGCGGTTGCTGTGGTGGCCCCTACTCTCTTCGGGGTGCGAACCGGTTTGCATGCTCCACGCATATCAGCAAGGGAACCTGCGACAACAACCGAACGATCCGGCGTGAAGATCTTGAGACGCGGGTGATCGCGGGCCTCAAAGACCGAATGATGGCACCTGATGTCGTCGCGGAAGCGATGCGCGCCTATGCCGAAGAAACCAACCGGCTGAACCGCGAGCGGCGCTCTATGCGCGATACCTGGACTTTGGAACTCAAAAAGGTTGTGAAAGACATTGATCAGATCATCGATGCGATCACCGAAGGGATGTTTCATCCATCCATGAAGGACAAGATGACTGCACTCGAAGCCCGCAAGGCCGAACTGAACGTTCTGCTAAGCGGCAAGCCTGATGCGACGCCTGATATTTTACCGAGTGCGGCGGTCATCTATGCCGAGAAAGTCGCATCCCTTACGCGGGCACTCAGCCAACCAGATGAGAGCCACGACGCCTCCGAGGCTCTGCGCCAGCTTATCGAGAAGATCGTTCTGACGCCTGCCCCTGAACGCGGGGAGATGTTCGCCACACTCCATGGCGAACTCAATACGATTCTGCGTTGGGTTGAGCACCAGGAAACCTGCAAGAATGCCAAGGGCAATCGCGCAAAAGCTGGGAATACGGGAGTGTCGGTATCGGTGGTTGCGGGGGTAGGATTTGAACCTACGACCTTCAGGTTATGAGCCTGACGAGCTACCGGGCTGCTCCACCCCGCGTCACCATATGGGGCTGGTTTTCAGCCCGGGAGTGTTTTTTTGTCCATTCCGGCGTTGCCGGCGTGGAGGGGCGGGGTTCTCCATCCCGCCTGGCGGCTGCGTCTTTTGGGGACGCAAAAAGGGGGCTTTTGGCCCCCTTGTTTCGTTTGTCATTGTGATGGGTTTTTTATCTAGCGTTTGTGCGCCGGCTTCAATGCCTGGCGACGTCCTACTCTTCCGGGGCTTGAGCCACAGTACCATTGGCGCTGTCAGGTTTCACGGCCGAGTTCGAGATGGG
>NZ_ALVC01000087.2:0-18937 GCF_000293195.2 Sphingomonas sp. LH128 | reverse complement strand
GGCGGTGGCGGCTTCGGCGGCTTTGGCGGCGGGTTCTTCGGCGGCTTCTTCGGAGGCAGCGGCGGCGGTGGCGGCGGCGGCGGTATGCCTGCCCAGGTCGTCGGCCAGGGCAAGGGCGTCGTGAAGTTCTTCAACGCAGCCAAGGGCTTCGGCTTCATCCAGCGCGATGAAGGCGGCGACGATGTGTTCGTGCACATCAGCTCGGTAGAGCGCGCCGGCCTCGAAGGTCTGGCCGAAGGGCAGCAGCTCGAATTCCAGCTCGTCGATCGCGGTGGCAAGGTATCGGCTACCGACCTCGTGGTCGTTGGCGATGTGATCCCCGTCGCCAAGCGCGAGCCGGCGCCGCAGCGCCAGCTCACCGGCGAGAAGGCTACCGGCACGGTCAAGTTCTTCAACTCCATGAAGGGCTTCGGCTTCATCACTCGTGATGACGGCCAGCCGGACGCATTCGTGCACATCAGTGCGGTCGAGCGCTCGGGCATGTCCGGCCTCAACGAAGGCGATCAGGTTGAGTTCGACATCGAGGTCGATCGACGAGGCAAGTACTCGGCGGTCAACCTGCAGCCGCGTCAGGGTTGATCCTGCCTGCACTCCTCCGGGCCAGAACTCCTTAAGGACGTTTGACCCGGAGGCTGCAAACATCTAAACGCGCGCAAATGGCGGTCCGGTGGGGCCGCCATTTGTCGTTTGCGATCTTCAAAGCGAGATTTCTCTAAGGCCCGCCAAGACCCGCGTTCTGGGGGCTCGATTCTGCAAGGAATGCCGACATGTCCATTACCCCGCTGATGCCCGTATATCCCCGGTGCGGCGTGCGTCCCGTTCGCGGCGAACACTGCCATCTCATCAGCGAGGACGGTCGCCGTTTCCTCGACTTCGCCAGCGGCATCGCGGTGAACGCGCTCGGCCATTCGCATCCCGGCCTCGTCGGCGCGATCCAGAAGCAGGCCGAGACGCTAATGCACGTCTCCAACCTCTATGGCAGTCCGCAGGGTGAGGCCGTGGCGAAGCGTCTCGTCGAACTGACGTTCGCGGACACGGTGTTCTTCACCAATTCGGGCGCCGAGGCGGTGGAGTGCGCGATGAAGACTGCGCGCGCCTATCACCAGTCGGTCGGCAACGACCAGAAGTACGAGTTGATCACCTTCAACCAGGCCTTCCACGGCCGCACGATGGCCACGATCAGCGCTTCCAGCCAGGAGAAGATGCACAAGGGCTTCCTACCCTTGCTGCCCGGCTTCAAGTACGTCGAATTCAACGATCTGGAGGCTGCGAAGGCCGCGATCGGTCCGAACACGGCAGGCTTCATGGTCGAGCCGATCCAGGGCGAGGGCGGCATCCGCATCGCCACCGACGAATTCCTGCAGGGCCTGCGCGCGCTGTGCGACGAGCATGACCTCATGCTGATCCTCGACGAAGTGCAGAGCGGCGTCGGCCGCGCCGGGACTTTCTTCGCCTATGAGCAGTACGGCATCGAGCCGGACATCATGGCGACCGCCAAGGGCATCGGCGGCGGCTTCCCGGTCGGCGCCTGCCTCGCCACCGAGAAGGCGGCGCGCGGCATGGTCGCGGGCACGCATGGCTCGACGTACGGCGGCAACCCCTTCGCCATGGCGGCGATCGGCGCGATCCTCGACGTGATCCCGGACGAGGCCTTCCTCGCCGACGTGCGCGCCAAGGGCGAGCGGATCAAGGCTCGCCTTGAGCAGTTCATCGGCAACTATCCCGACCTCTTCGAACTGGTGCGCGGGCGCGGCCTGTTCATCGGCCTCAAGATGAAGGTCGAGCCGCGCGCCTTCGTGGCGCACATGCGCGACCATCACGGGCTGCTCACCGTCTCGGCGGGCGACAATGTGGTGCGCGTGCTGCCCCCGCTCGTCATCGATGACAGCCACATCGACGAGTTCATGGAAAAGCTCTCCGCCGCAGCGGCGGACTACAAGATCGAAGCGAGCGTGTGATGAAGGATTTCCTGAGTCTGTCCGATGCGGGCGGCGATACCCTCGCCGCCATGATCAACGACGCGATCGACCGGAAGGCGGCGCGCGCGGGCTGGGCCAAGGGCCGTGCCGACGCCGATGCGCCGCTTGCCAGGCACACGCTCGCGATGATCTTTGAGAAGAACTCCACCCGCACCCGCGTCTCGTTCGACATGGCGATGCGCCAGCTTGGCGGCTCGGCGCTGATCCTGGAGGCAGGTTCCACGCAGATCGGTCGCGGCGAATCGATCGCTGACACCGCCCGCGTTCTCAGCCGCATGGTCGACGCGATCATGATTCGCACCGACGACCACGCCAAGATCGAGGAACTGGCGCATTACGCCGACGTCCCCGTCATCAACGGCCTGACCGACCTGTCGCACCCGTGCCAGATCGTCGCTGACCTGCTGACGATCGTGGAGCACGGCCACGCGCTGCCCGGCCTCCAACTGGCGTGGCTGGGTGACGGCAACAACGTCGCCAACTCGCTGATCGAGGCGGCGGGGCTGATGAAGTTCACCATCCGCATCGGCGGCCCGGCGGGCTACGAGCCGGACGCCGGTTTCATCGCGCGCTGCCGCGAGGCCGGGGGCGAAGTCATCCTCACCAACGACCCGCACGAGGCTGTGGCCGGGGCGCAGGTCGTGGTCACCGACACCTGGGTCTCGATGGGCCAGCCGGGCGGCGAGCAACACGTTGCGGCGATGCAGCCCTATCAGGTCAATGCCGCGCTGATGGCCGCTGCCCGCCCCAAGGCAACCTTCCTCCACTGCTTGCCCGCGCACCGCAATGAGGAAGTGACCGACGAGGTCATGGATGGTCCGCAGTCGGCGGTGTGGGACGAAGCCGAGAACCGCATCCACGGTCAGAAGTCGGTCCTGCTCTGGGCGCTCGGCAAGCTGTGATCGAGGACGACCTGCTGCGCGACGATACCGGCTTCGACCGAGTCCTGTCGTTCACCGTGCCCGCGCGCCATGTGCGCGGGCGCATGGTGCGGCTTGGCCCGGTGCTGGAGACGGTGCTGTCGGCGCATGACTATCCCAAGGTCGTCAAGCATGTGCTGGCCGAGGCGCTGGTGCTGACCGCGCTGATGGGCTCGCTGCTCAAGGACGAGAACGCCCAGCTGACGTTCCAGGCGCAGGCCGAGGGCGGCGCGGTGGACCTGCTGGTCTGCGACTATCGCAACGGGGAACTGCGCGGCTATCTGCGCCACGATCCGGAGATGGTCGGGGCGCTGGAGGAGGACTGCTCGCTCGAGACGATGTTCGGCAAGGGCTTCCTGGCGATCACCTTCGACCTTGCAACCAGTGGCGAACGCTATCAGGGCATCGTGCCGCTGGAAGGCGCGTCGCTTGCGCATGCCTGCGAGAGCTATTTCGCGCAGTCGGAGCAGCTGCCGACGCTGATCCGTATCGCGGTCCGCTCGAACGGGCCGCGCTGCGTCGCGGGCGGCATGCTCGTGCAGCATTTCCCCAACGGCGAGGAAGGCCGTGAACGCCTGCACGTCAAGGAAGACCATCCGGACTGGGAGCATGTCGCGATCCTGTCTGGAACGGTGCAGGCCGCCGAACTGGTCGATCCGGTGCTGACGCTGGAGGAACTGGCGTGGCGCCTGTTCCACGAGGAAAGCGAAGTACGGGTTGAACCTTTGCTTCCGCTGAGCCGTGGCTGCCGTTGCACCGTCGAGCATTATCGCTCGATCCTGTCCAAGTTCCCCGAGGATCAGCTGGAGGACATGCGCGACGACGATGGGCACATCCCGGTCGATTGCGCGTTCTGTTCCAAGGTTCTGCGCGTCCCGGCCTGAGTAGCACAAGCGAGCGTCATACTCTCGCCACACCTATGAGTGACTTGAAATCCGGGGCGCCCCTGCCGATGTTGTGAGCGGCGGGACGTTTTCAGGGTGCGACGGAATGTTTTCGAAGTCTTCTCTTGCAGTGTTTGGACTGGCCGCCTGTGTAGCGGCAGCACTGCCGGCTTACGCGCAGCAGCAGTCATTGGGCATGCTCGATGCATTGGCACACGGTGGCTGGGAACTGCGCGAGCGCGGTGGTCCGGTGCGCAACATCTGCCTCGACAGTGGACGTCGGCTGATCCAGCTGCGCCATCCGGGGGCACCGTGCAGCACTGTCGTGGTCGAGGACAAGGCCGATCAGGTCACCGTGCAGTACACCTGTCGCGGACAGGGCTATGGCCGCACGCAGATCCGGCGTGAGACCGATGGCCTGGTTCAGATCGACAGCCAGGGCATCGTCAACGGCCTGCCTTTCGCGTTTTCCGCCGAAGGGCGCCGCACGGGCGATTGCCGCAGCTGAGTCTGCCGAAGACCTTGCGCATTTGATCGTTGTCGTCGCGGCGTCAGGGGCGTAGCGGGGCAGTCATGCATGAAGAGACAACCCCGCAGCCGGGCTCGGCTGCTCCGCAGGCCGTGGTGCTGCTTTCCGGCGGCCTCGATTCCATGGTCTGTGCCGGGATCGCGCGTGAACGCGGCTTCGCGGTCAATGCGCTGACCATCGACTACAACCAGCGGCACCGGCGCGAACTGGACGCGGCGGCCGAGATCGCCAGCTTCGTGGGGGCGCAGCGTCATGTGGTGCTGCCGCTCGATCTGCGGCGCTTCGGCGGCTCGGCGCTGACCGACGACATCGCCGTGCCCAAGGACGGCGTCGGCGAGGATATTCCGGTCACTTACGTGCCCGCGCGCAACCTCGTGTTCCTGTCGCTGACACTGGCCTGGGCGGAGGCGATCGGCGCCAACGACATCTTTATCGGCGTCAACGCGCTGGACTACTCGGGCTACCCGGATTGCCGCCCGGAGTTCATCTCGGCTTTCGAGAACATCGCTACGTTGGCGACCAAGGCCGGGGATGAGGGGCAGAAGCTGCGCATCCACGCGCCGCTCCAGTTCATGAGCAAGGCCGACATCGCCCGTGAGACGGACCGTCTGGGGCTCAATCCCGGCATGAGTTGGTCGTGCTACGATCCCCAGCCTGACGGGCGGGCCTGCGGGCTGTGTGACAGTTGCCGCCTGCGCAAGGGTGGCTTCGAGGAAGCCGGGCTCACCGATCCGACGTCTTACGCGGCCTGATCTTCAAGCCCCGTACAAAAGAAAGCCCGGCGAGCGATCTTGCCGGGCTTTTTCGTGTCTGGAAGGCGGCTCGCGTAACGCGGGCAAAAGAAAAGGGGGCCGGATTGCTCCGACCCCCCGATCTTGTACCGTTGCCGGTCGCTTACATGCCCGAACCCGGACCGTAAGTGATCTCGACGCGACGGTTCTGCAGCTCGCGCACGCCGTCCGCGGTCGGAACGCGCGGGTTGGCTTCACCGAACGCCTGGCTCGAGATCGAGCCGTCGGGGATGCCGTGGCTGGTCAGGTACGAACGGACCGAAGCGTTACGACGCTCCGACAGGCCCATGTTGTACTTCGGCGTACCCGAACGGTCGGTGTAGCCGGCCAGCATGATCGGCACGCTGTCGCAGTTCGCGTAGGCGCTGACGGCGCTGTCGAGAATGGTCGACGCTTCCGGCGTGATGTCCGACTTATCCCAGTCGAAGAACACGATGTACGGACCCTTGTTGCAGACCGGAGCCGGCGGCGGGGGCGGAGGAGGCGGCGGCGGGGGCGGCGGCGGGGGCGGCGGGGGCGGCGGCGGAGCAGCCGGTTCGCCGAAGTTGTACGCCAGGGTGCCGAGCAGCGAGTGCGAACGCCAGCGGGTGCTGATGTTCTCACCGGCCGGGCCGACCAGGTCGACGTTCGACACGTTCATGAAGCGATACTTCAGACCCACATCCCAGTGCGAGCTGATCGGAGCACGGATGCCCGCGATTGCCTGCCATGCGAAGCCGGTGTCCGAATCGTCGATCACGTCAGCGTGGACGCGAGCGACACCGGCACCACCGCCGACGAAGCCCTGCAGGCCGTCGTCCGGACCGAAGTCCAGAAGGCCGTTGACCATGAACGACAGGTTGCTGACGTCAGCGCCGCCGGAGTTCTTGATCGCAGCCTGGCGATAGCTGGCTTCGGTTTCGAGACGGAACGGACCGAAGTCGTAACCGAGCACGCCGCCGCCGTCGAAGCCCTTCTTGAAGTCGATCGTGGTGCTGGTACCGTCAACGACAGTGTCAGCGTCTTCGACGATCATGCCACCGAAGTCGAGTTCGAGATACCACGACTTGTCGCGCGCCAGCGCGGGAGTGGCGAAGGCGGTCGAAGCCAGCGCCAGTCCAAGGACGAGTTTCCTCATACGTTTCCCCTACAAAGAGATTTGGAGCCACCGAGTGCGAGAGTGTCTAACCCCTTGGCTTTACGTGTGCAAGCGCACATTGAGCGCGACTGTTGCAAATTTGTCGCGTTTGCGGGGGCTTGGGAGGTTGTTGCGCCCTCACTATCCAGAATCAGCAACACCTCTGCAACCCCTGTTTCCTTGCGCACGTCAAACCGAGGGCAGAATACCCAAGGCCTGGAGAGCCGCGATCAGATCGTTGATCGCGGTCCGAGCCTCCCCATCAACACTCGTCCCGCCAAGTGGTTCCACGGGGAGCGAACCTTTTCTCCAGAAACCGAAAAACAGCATTTCGGCCCCGCGCGAGGCATCGAAGACGCGCAGCCCGTCGCGGGGAGCTACGAAGGCCCAGCCGCCGCCGCGGCGCAGCGCGACGGCACCGTCCTGCCCGGACCATTCGCGAGTAGCGCCCGAAGCGACGATCCAGGCATCGTTTTCCAGGGAATTTTCCGGAGGCGTCGCCGCTTCGCCGAGCACCAGGCAGTGCATCAATGCATCACTCAGCAGAAGTGCCTCGTTGACGAAGGCTTCCTTATGGGCCTGCCCGGAATGGAGTAGCGGCAAGGCGAAGCGAGGGCTGGCATCGGTGAAATTCAGCAGTTCGGGCATGGCGGATCTCCGTGGGTTTCGGTCAGGGCCGTTCGTCAGGAAACAGGGGCTAGCGGCAGGGGCAGCGAGAGCGCGTGCGTGCCCTGCTGACGCACCTGGAACATCGCGTCGGCGTTGTGGGCGTATCGGGCGAGCACGGCGGGCTCGATGCGAAGTTCGGGTGCCTCGGTCGTCCAGGCGGCCAGGGGGGCGTCGAGCGGACCGAGCGTCACGAGGTAGCGCTCAGCCTGTTCGACGAGGGGTACATCGATGCCATCCGCCCACGACCATCCGCCACGCGCGCGGCGGGTCCATGTGAACGTCCAGGCGCCGTCTGCGGCAATGGCCCGGCGGGCATGGACCGGCGACAACGGGCGCAGCGTGATCCCTGCGAGGTATACGGGAGACGCTACCGGATCCGGGTCGCCACGTCCTTGCGCGAGGACTTTGCGCGAGGGCGAGGAGCCGAGCAGCCCGGCGTCCAGGGAGGCAAGCCCGGTGCCCGGCAGCACGAATGCCTCGCCATCCCCGTGCGCGGCGACGGCGGCTTCGGTCCCGCCACGACCGCGCAGAAGGCCTTCGAGCCGCCAGCGGCCCTGACCAAGAGACGTCGCCAGCAGGAACTGCACGATCTCCTCGCCGACGACCGCCAGGTTCCCTCCTTCGCCAAGGCGGCGCGTGTCGATGCTCGCCAGTTGCATCGCGGGATCGACGAGTTGGATTTCCAGCTGAGTGCCGCGATCGAGCTGCAGCGGATCGGCGCCGGGCAGCCGCGACAGCGCCGTGCCCATGATCGCGCGCGTCCGGCCGCTTTGGCCAAGAGGCTGCAGCGCGCCGTCACCTTGGTCGGCGTAGAGTGCCGCGCCGGTCCACCCCGCTTCGGTGCCGGAGACTGCTGCCACGGTGCGCACCGCGTCGGACGACCCTGCTGCAGGATCGAACGGGAGTTCGAACGCGGCGAGGCGGGTCTCGCCGGCCGGGAGATCAGGCGCGGGATTGCCACGTCCCGGATCCGAAGCGAGTGCGGGCGGCGTCGTCGCTCCCGGTGGAAGGGCGCGCTCCAGCGAAAGTTCGACGCCGCCGTCGTGCCACTCCCATGCCTGGATGCGCCAGTGTCCGGCGATGCCGGGCAGCGTGACCCGTGCGCCCGGCGCGACTCGCGGGTCGAGTTCGCAGGTGCGCCACGATATGCGGTCGCGGGTCCAGTCGATCCGGCGGGCGGCGCGTTCGATCATGGTGCGGGCCGTAGCGGCTCCGAGTGCGGCGGGCAGATCGATGGCGCCCGGTTCTGCGGCGAGGCTGCGGCCGGTCGCCCGCTGGAGGCTGGCCTGATAGTCGCGCTCGACGTCGTAATAGCGCAGGATGGCGGGCGGACTGTCGGAGGGCGCGGCACGGTGCCGGGTGAAGCCGGTCCGCGCGCCGAAATCGTCGTCTGCAGTCGCGATGGCAGGCTCGGCAAGGGCGATGGCGGCGGTTTGCCGCCGGTCGCGCGCGACGACGAGATTCTCGCCCGAGGCATCGATTTCGAGCGGAAGTATCTGCGCGAAGGTCTGCAAGTCCGACGCGGGAGCGCTTTCGCTGGTGTAGCCGACGACTTCGGCGAGAGCGACGTTCGCATCGATCTCGTCGATCACGTCGCCGACGATGTCCTGCAGCGAGAAGTCGTCGTCGGCGATGACCTCGAAGGTCAGTGACGGGATGCGGTTGTAGAAGCCCGAGAGATCGAGGTCTTCGAACACCACGTAGGCGAGGCCGCGATAGGCGGGGCAGCGTTCGGCACCCTCGGCTGAGGCGATCAGCGGGTCCGGCGGTTGACGGCCCGCCCCGGTATGGAAGCGCAAGGTCCCTGCGGCCTTGAGCTCCCCGTCGGCGCCGCGTAACAGCTGGCCGTCAGCCCAGATACGGCCGAGAGCGCGGATCGGCCGACTGGCGAGGGCGACCGCGAAGTTGGCGGAGTAGCCGTAAGTCGTCACGGATGGTCCGCCCTTGCCGGTGCCTTGCACCTCGCTGCGTTCGACAAGGTCGGTCGCCCAGATGACGGAGCCTGCCGTACGCATGCGGCCGAAGTGACGGGGCAGGACTTGTCCGTAAGTCGAGGTGGTTAGCGCCAGTTCCTTGAGGCGGGGGCCCTCGCGGCCGGTCGAGCCGAACAGTGCGGTGTCGAACTGGCGTCCCACCAGCGAGCCGATCGCCCCTCCGAGGGGGCCGCCCAGCATGGTGCCGATACTTCCGAAGACGAGCGTGGCCATGTCAGTTCCTTGGATTTGGCGCGAGGCGCCAGTGGTGCAGGAGAGGCCAATCGGGTGGCAATGCACCATGGACGACCCGGCGAAGGCCGGCATGGGCATGGACCACGCTGGTGCCGCAGATCACCATGGCTAGGTGCAACTGGCAGGTGGAAGGGCGCAGCATCAGCACGTCGCCGGGCAGAAGCGTGTCCCCTACCGGCTCCAGCCCCAGCCTTTCGAGGTCGAGCCGGACAGAGGGAACGATGCGGGTGCGCAGCGGGTAGCCATTGGCAAGGCGCACCGCTCGGCCGGACCGCGCGAACGCGGCTTCGATGACGCCGACGCAGTCGAGACCGACGCCCGGCTCGCGCCCCTGCAGACGGAACGGCGTACCCACCAGCGTTAGCGCGGCAGCAGCAAGGCGCGCGCCCGTGACTGCGTCCGTCACTACACCGGGCCGGGATATCGGGTGAGCATATCGTTGCCGGGCAGGAACGGCTCGCCCCGAAAGTTGACGGCATTGCCGAAGCGCTGCGAGCAGGTGCCGAGCGTGTGGTCGCAGCCTTCGCGCAGCAGGGCTCGGGTGCCGGGCTCCATGGCATCGGCAAGGGGAACGTCGAGGATCAGGCCGTTTGCGCCCCCGCCCATCACGTCCATCTGGATTCCGGCCTGAGGCCCGTCGATCCAGCGCAAGCGCCCGCCCGCGTGATCGGCGGCATCGGGGGCGCCTTCGAACAGCGCGGCATTGGTGGCGGCGTCGATGCCGAGCAGGCGCACTTCGCGGCTGAACTTTTGCGGATTGAGGTTGCACCCCGGCGCGCAGAAGATGGAGCGGCAGGCGGGGCTGGTGCGCGGCGTGGGATCGCGCCACAACTCGGCCTTGCGCGAGACGAGTTCGGCGGAGAAGGCGCCGTCGTCTTCGCTGACCGTGCCGATGGTCCCGGCGTAGAGCACCTCGCGCTCCAGCGTTTCCCAGTCGACAAGGCCGATGCGGACCTGGGCGCCGTCGAAACGTCCGGCGGCGAGGTCGGCGCTGTCGATCGCCTCGTGCGTCAGCGAACCGCGCACTTCGGCGCTGTCGGGCTCGAAGTCGGCGCTCTTGCGGATGGCGCTGGGCACCATGCCGGGTGAGGCCCGGTGGAGCACGCCGTCAAACCAGAGGTCGCGGTCGTGCGAAGTGAACCCCAGCGCCACCC
Organism: Sphingomonas sp. LH128; assembly: GCF_000293195.2. Lineage (NCBI taxonomy): Bacteria > Pseudomonadati > Pseudomonadota > Alphaproteobacteria > Sphingomonadales > Sphingomonadaceae > Sphingomonas > Sphingomonas sp. LH128. The sequence goes on along the minus strand of NZ_ALVC01000087.2, from coordinate 8,666 downwards.
CGTCGCCGCGCAGGATGCGCCAGAAGGTGGCGACGGTTTCGAGGTCGTCGGCGAACCAGCGGCGGGTCATGACGCCTCCCGGATTTCGACCACGGGCACGCTGGGCGCCTCGCCTGCGGCAAAGGCGGCGCCGGAGACTTCGAGGCTGTCCTCGGCGAAGCGGACGGGGACGTCGAACAGGAAGCCCGCGCGGACGTCCGCGCCGACTGGCGGGGCCTCGTCGAAAGTGACGAAGCCGTGCTCGGCCAGAGTCCAGTTGCCGACCTGCAGCGCCCCGTCGATGGAGACGAGAACCGTTGCGAAATCGGGCCGGGTGATGCGGCGGACTTGCGCGTCCTCGCCCTCGCCGTAGCGCTTGATGAGCGGGAACCCGGCCTTGATGCCGTCGCCGGTGCCGAGCGGCTGGTCGAGCGGGCCGGGCGCGGCGACCATGCCGCTCGAACTGAAGTCGCTGGGATCGCGCAGCCGGAACCCGCGAGCGGGACCTCGGCGGGCGCGGAAGAAGGCGATGAGTGCGCCCAGTTCCGCCTCGGAGCGCACGCCCGGGCCGACGTCGAAGCGCAGCCGGGCGTTGGACCACAGCGAATTGCGCCGCTCGAACCCGGAGGCGGTGACCGAGACGCTGGTGGAGAATTCGGGCACCACCGTCGCGTCGCGGCCGAGCGCGAGCGGGTAGAGCACGTCGTCGAAAGCCTGCATGGGGTCGGCTCCTGAGATTGGGGGCGGGGGGAGGCGCACGTATCCGTCACGCGCGACCTGGGGCAGCGCCCAGACGACGACTTCGTGGGGGGCGCGGGTCAGGGCTTCGTCGATCCCGGCGTCGATGCGGCGCCACTGGTCGTGCTGGTCGGGTCTGAGGACGAAGCCGGCGAGGTAGTCCTGTTTGCTGGGCGGGTAGCCGAGGCGGGCGTCGACTTCGGCGTGGGCATTGCGGCGATGGGCATCGGCCCCTGCGGTGAGCCAGTCGTAGTCTTCCACCTGCAGCCGGTCGAACGCGGGCGCGGCCCAGCCGATCGGCAGGTTGGCGCGCTTGAGGTCGGGCATGTCGGGCGCGAGCAGCGTGGGGGTGAAGACCAGCGCCAGCGCTTCGACCGGCGCGGGCGCGACCGCCGTGCGTACCGCCGCGACGAGGTCGGCGGTCGATTGCGCCAGCACCGCGCCTGCCTGATCGAGCATCGCCGTCTGCGCCGGGGCGAGCGGTGCGCGCATGTCGGGAATGGCGACGGGCGATCCGTCGAATGCGGCTCTGGCGGCATCGTCGTAGAGGCAGATGCGCCCGTCGCCGAAGGTCCACCACCATGGTTCACCGATCTGAAAGCGGACGGGTGCGCCCACCTCGGCGAGCAATCCGGCGAAGGCCGCGCCGACTGCCTGCAACCACGTCATCGCGTCCGCATTCGCCGGGGAGAGCAGGGTGGAGGGCGGATCCCAGCCGGTCAGCGCCGGGCTGCCGCCCCAGTCGCGCTGCTTCCACGCTTCGGGGCAATGCTGGTCGAGCAGTTCGTAGGATAGCGAGGCCATCGGGCTGAGGCCCGCCGCGAGGCATCCGGCGAAGAAGGCGCGGTGCCAGCTGCGGGTCGGGCCATTGAGGGGGTCGCCGCCCTGCCCGGCTAGGTATTGGCCGGCGTTCGCCGCGAGCCGGAAGTAGTGGCTCATGCCGAGGTAATGCACCACCGATCCGCGATAGCCGAGCTGGCGCACGGCGCGGATCAGGCGCGCCGGGGTCTGGACGCCCTGGTCGTCGTAGCCGGTCGCCATGGCGAGGCCGTTCGCGGGCAGGATCACGTCGCCGATCTCCAGCATGGCGCGGGCGCCGTCGGAGGCGATTTCGGACATCTCGAACCAACCTTCGGCCTCGTCGGGGAGCGGGTCGGGGCTGGTGCCGTCGTAGCCTGGGGGAGCAAAGGAGATGAACATCCGCTCGATCGCGCTGGGCCAGACGCGGTCGGCGTCGGCGGGCAGGGCGTAGCCGCCGTCGAGCGCCGAGAAATCGAGCGTGACGACCGCGTCCTCGCCCGTTCCTTGCGCATAGTTCCAGAGGCGCACGTACCAGGTATGCGGCGCGCCCGCTTCGTCGCGGCCCTCGATGGTGAGGGTCGGGCCGTTGATCGCGTCGAGCGGGATCAGTCCGCCCGACCGCCAGCGAAAGCGCAGCGAGGTATGCGCATAATCGCGGTCGGTGCGGTAGGCGAGAAGGGGATGGTCGAGCGTATCGACGCTGTCCCAGATCAGCCCGCCGAGGTCGGCGCGGCGCAGGAACGAGGCCTCGACGCGCAGTGCATCGGGGGAGGTGGACACCACCGTCGCCACTATCGGGCGCGGGAAGTTGACGGTCCAGAAGCGCGGATCGAAGCGCATGAGCCAGTCGCTCGCCTGCCCCTCGCGCTTGCTGGCGAGCCAGAATGCCATGGGCTCTCTCCTCAATTCGAGAGGGCGCGGCGCACAGCGCTCGCGACCTGGCGGCTGGAGCGCTGCAGCGACTGCGGCGCGCTGGAACCGCGCGGGGCCGAGAGGTTGATCGCCACGCGCACGTCGCGGCTGGCCGAACTGCCTGTTTCGACGCGGCCTGCGGAGGTCGGCACGAACAGCTCCGGCCCGTGCTCGCCCACCACATAGCCGCGTCCGGGCGAGACATTGCCGCCAGTGGCGCGGCCCGGCAGGCCGAGCGCGCCGGTCAGCAGGCCGGAGAGGTCCAGACCGCCGCCCGCGCCGCTGCCGCCGACCAGCGCCGAGGCCAAGGTCTGCGCGGCCTGTCCGGCGATGGCGTCGAGCGTCGAGGCGGCGGTGCGCTTGAGGTCGTCGAAGCCAAGGGCACCTTTCCGGATCGCGCCGGACAGGCCCTTTTCCAGCGCGTCGCCCGCGCGGGTGAAGCCGGACACGAGGTCGCCGTCCACGGCCTCGCGCATCTGCGCGATGTCGCGGGCGAAGCCATCGGTGCCGGCGCGGACCTCGACGAGGAGGCTGTCGATCTCATCCATGATCGTTTTCCATCAGCTTGGTGAGGGTATCCCGGTCGAAGCCCGCAGGCGCGCCGGGGGAGAGCAGGCCGAGCGCGGCGGCCAGTTCGGCTGGGGTGGCCGCCCAGAACTCGGCGGGCCGCCACCCCAGCGTGCGCGCGGACAGGCCGCAAAGGGCCAGCGCGGCGGCTGCGAAGGTCACGCGCGGCCCTTGAGCACTTGCGCGAGCAGTACCCGCAGCGGCGCGGCGCAGGCGGCGAGGCCCTGGGCGACGATCGCCGCGCCCACCGTTTCGCGGCTTGGCCGGTCGGCTTCGGGCAGGCAGTGCCAGAACAGCGTGGCCATCTCGGCGAGGTGAAGTTCGCCCGCGCCCGCCCGCTCGACGAGGGCGAAGAGCGGGCCGAGTTCCTCCTCGGCGGCGACCAGCGCGGTGAAGCTGGGCCGCATCACGTAGGCGCCGTGGCCGATGGCGATGGCCGCCTCGCCGCGCAGAGGGTTGGGCGTCATGCCGGGATCACCTCGCCCGAGCTTTCGAGCTGGAGCGTGTAGTTGCGCTCGCCGTTGAAATCGCCCGCGTAGTCGAGGCGCTGGACGAGGAATTTGCCGCGCAGCCGTTCGCCGTCCTCGAAGCTGAGTTCGTAGTCGCCAAGCGTGCCGGCCATGGCGTTGGCGCGCACCTGCGCCTCCGCCGCGCTGCCGAGGAAAATCCCCGCCGCGCTCACCGAGACCGAGCGCACGCCCGCGCCGGAAAGCAGTTCGCGCCAGCCACCGCTGTCCTTGGAGGTGACGACGACGGCGTCTCCGGTGACCGACATCTGCGTGGTGCGCAGCCCCGCGACGGTCTGGTAGGCGGCGGGGACGCTGCCGTTGGAGATCTTGAGGAGGAAGGCGCTGCCTTTCTGGGCGGGCATGGTAAGGCTCCTTTGGTGAAAGAGAGGGGGCACGCAGCGTCGCGTTGGCCTACCCCGTCCGGCTAGGCCCTTCGGGCCAAGCCTCCCGGCCCTCCCGCAAGCGGGAGGGCCTTACCTCGGGTCTCCCCTCCCGCTTGCGGGAGGGGTTGTGGGTGGGCCTGTCGCAACCTGCGCGTGAAATCAGTCGTCACTGCGCCAGCAGGCGAAACCTGTATTCGAGCAGGATCGCGCGGCGGCTTTCACCGCGCTGTTCGGCGCGGGCGCGCAGGAACTGGATTGTCGCGATCTGGAAGCCCGGCTGCAGGCGCGGCAGGCTGTCCACCCGCGCCTCGATGGCGGTGACGAGGTCCGCCGCCGCATCGGGCGCATCGCCCCGGCAGTGCAGTTCCAGCGCCACGCGGACCTCGCGACCCGGGGCGGTCTTGCAGCTCCAGTCGGTGCTGGCGCTCGAGGCGATGGCTAGCCACGGCAGGCTGGTGCGCGAGGAGGCTTCCTCGACCACCGCGTTGAGGTTCGCCGCGAGGGTCATGTCGGAGGCCAGCCATGCGATCAGGGCGGCGCGAAGGGGGATTTCCATGACTTATCCTTTCGCGAACAGCGGCCAGACGAGGCCCGCGCGGCGCCAGCGGCTATCATCCTGACGGGCAGCGAGACGGCGGCTGGTAGCCCAGGCGACGGCGAGGGCAGCGGCGTTTGCGGTCAGCCGCCGCGCGAGGGCGTCGAAGTCGGTCTCGGCCTTCATGGCGCCCGTCATTTCAGGCGCATCCGGCGCCACGGCCGCCACAGCGCGGCGACGGAGGCGGGCGGCAGAGGCGCGGCACCGTTGCCGTCACGCTCGCGGTGCTGGTGTGCGGCGAGGCGGACGACGCCGTGGCGCAGCGCTTCGGGCAGGGCGTCCCATTCGGGCGCGAGACCGGCGGTGAAGCGCACCGCGACGCGGCTCTCCGCGCCGGGCAGGGGAAGCCGCAAGCGGCCGGTGCCGTCGGCGTCGAGGTCCGCCTCCCAGCTGCCCGGCGCGAGCGTGGTGCGGGTGCCGTCCGCCGCGATCGTCTCGACCGAGGCGATGGCCTGGACCGGGCGCGTCGCCAGCGTGTGCCAGAACTGGTGCCTCTCGGGGCGGGTGGAGAGCACTTCCTCGCACTCGGCCTCGATCGGCAGGGAGCCGGTGAAGGCCTCGCAGGTGTCCAGCGCGGCGGCGAGCAGCCCGGTCAGCGAGGCGTCGTCGGTGGCGGTGGTGATGCCCAGCCACTGCTTCAGTTCGGCCAGCGCCGGGGGCGGCAGCGTGGGCGGGGTGAGGATGACCCGCATGGTGGGTGTCTCCGAATGGTAGGAAGGGGGTGGTTTGTGCCGAGGGGGCTTCGACAAGCTCAGCCTGAGCAGAATTGGGAGGTCTGCACTAACCTCCGCTCACCCTGAGCTTGTCGAAGGGTCAGGCTGAGCTTGTCGAAGCCCTCTCAGGTCACCCGCGCCGCCGGGAGGGGAAACGGCGGCGCGGGCGCTCTACCTGCGGGGCGTCAGGTAGAGATGCGCAGCAGCTTGATCGCGTCGGAATCCAGCACCTGCCCGCCGATCCGCTTGGTCGCGTAGAAGTGGACGAAGGGCTTGTTGGTGAACGGATCGCGCAGGATCGAGGTCGCGGTGCGCTCGGCGATGAGGTAGCCGACGCGGAAGTTGCCGAAGGCGATCGGCAGGGCGTTCGCGGCGATGTCGGGCATGTCCTCGGCCTCGACCACCGGGTAGCCGAGCGGGCGGTTGGGCTGGCCCTCCATCAGGCCCGGCTGCCACAGGAACGAGCCGTCCGCCGCCTTCAGCTTGCGCACCTGTGCCAGCGTCTTCGAGTTCATCACCCAGCTCGCGCCCTGGCGGTGACCCGCCTTGAGCGAGTGCACGAGGTCGATCAGCTTCAGTTCGGGCGAGGTGTCGAAGCCCGCCGCATTGCCCGAGACGATGTGCTGCAGCTGGCCGAAAGTGCGGGCACCGTCGGCCGAGGCGCTGGTGGTGCCGGTCAGGAAGCCGCGCGGCTGGTTGGTGCCGGTGCCGCTGACGAAGGCGGCGCCTTCGGCGCGGGCGAACTCCATCGCGATCTCGTCGGCCAGCCACGACTGGATGTCGAAGGCGGCATCGTCGAGCATCGCCTGGCTCGCCGCCGGGTTGGCGTAGAGTTCGCCGGAGGGCGGGGCGATCTCGGCGAAGCTGGGCGTCGCGGTTTCGGGGCGCGCGGCGGTCTCGCTCACCCAGCCCGAGGCGGTGCCGCCGGTGGTGATGAGCTTGCGGTAGCCCGCCGTGCTGGTCTGCACGACCTGCGCGATCGCGCGGATCGGGCTGATGTTCTTGAGCCGGGCCGAGATCAGCGCGTCGATCTCACGCGGGACGGCATAGCCGCCGTCGGCCAGGGCCGCGCCGGAGAGCGACTTGAGTTCCGTCTCGCGGCCCGAGCGCAGGTAGCCCTGCACGAAGCTCTTCACTTCGAGCGAGGGTGCGGCGCCCATGCCCTCGATCAGCGGCCGCGAGGCAGCGCGCGAGACGCGGTCGAGGCGGGCCTTCACGTCGTCGACGTCGGTGCGAAGGGCCGTGACGGCGGCGTCGGTGGCATCCTGGCGCGCGACTAGGTCGAACGAGGCGTCGATCGCCTCGACGGGAGCAGTGGATTCCATGGGTAGGCACCTTTCTGTGGTGGGGAAGGGGGGAGCCATGACGTCGTCCCGGGCTCGACCCGGGACCGGTGGCTGTCTTTAGGCGGTGGCTGTCACTCCGGGCGCTTCGCCATGGGTTGGGCGCGGCCCGGCCAGCGGTCCCGGATCAGGTCCGGGACGACGGAGAAACCAGATGCACCCGCGCGCCGTGCTGCATCGGTGGGTGACGAGGCTGACCTCGAACAGCTCCACGTCGAGCAGTTCGCGCCCCGCATCGGAGCGGCGGCTGGCACGGGCGCGGTAGCCGAAGGACAGGCCGGTGACCCAGCCGCGCTTGAGGGCGAGGCCCGCCGCGCCGTCCGGGTTGTCTACGCGCGCGACCACGCGCAGGCCGCGCGCATCCTCGGCGGCGGTTTCGACCCAGCCGATGCGGAGGTCCGGGCGGTGCTGCCAGTAGAGCGGGATCGGATCGCGGCGTTCGGCCAGCGAGCGGGCGAAAGCGCCCGCGCGGATGGTGTCGCGCCCGGCGTCGGGCTGGCCGAACAGGGCCGCGTAACCGGCGAAACGCATCATCGCAGCAGCTCCGTCGCACCCAGCCGCACGGTCAGGCCGAGCAGCAGCAGGGCGAGGGCGCCGCGCATGATCCAGCTGAGCACCGTGCGGCGCGCGCTCGACTTGGCGTCGCGCCAGGCCTGCAGCAGTTCGCGCAGTTCGCTGACGTCCTGCGGGGCGGAGGCATCGCCCAGGCCGATGCGCGCGAGCATGCGCCGCGCGCCCAGTTCGCTCGCTTCCTCGACCACCGCGCGCAAGGTGACGAGGTCGCTCCCCTCGGAGGCAGCCTGTGCGAGCAGACCGGCCAGCATATCATTTGAGTTCATGATTTGTTCCCTTCATCAAGACCCAGAAGGCGGCGCTTCTCGGACGGGTCGAGGAAATCGGCGGCGCTGACCTGCGACCACAGCCGCTCGCGGTCCTCGGCCAGCGCGGGCACGCGGTCGAGGTCGATCGCGAGCGCCGCATCGGGGAACCACGGGGCAAGGCCCTCGCCCAGCGCGGCGAAGATCTTGGACGCCAGCGGCAGCAGGGTGAGCCGCCACAAGGCGCGGTTGGCCTCGCGGTAGTTGTTGTAGGTCGCGTCGCCCGGCAGGCCGAGCAGCATCGGCGGCACCCCGAAAGCGAGCGCGATGTCGCGCGCGGCGGCGGCCTTGAGAGTGGCGAAATCCATGTCGGCGGGCGTCATCGCCATCGCCTGCCAACTGAGGCCGCCCTCCAGCAGCATCGGCCGCCCGGCGTTCGCCATGCCCGCATAAGCGGCGGTGAGTTCGGCCTTGAGCCGGTCGAATTGCTCGCCGGTCAGCGCGGCGCCGTCCGGGCCTTCGTAGACCAGAGCCCCGGAAGGTCGCGCCGCGTTCTCCAGCAACTGCCGGTTCCACGCTGAAGCCGCGTTGTGCGTGGCGATCGCCTCGTCCGCCGCACACAGGCACCCGGCGCCGTAGTGGTCGTCGCCCGGATGGAAATGGCGGATGTGGATCACGTTGGGCGAAGCGTCCTCGTCCAGCAGCGGGATCGACAAGCGGCGACCGGCGACTTCATAGGCATAGGCGGCAGGCCAGCCGTCCTCGCCCGCGACCACGCTGACCCGCTCGGGCCGCAGCGCGAACAGTTCGACCGGACGGCCGCGCGCGTCCTTCATGACCTGCACGTAAGCATTGCCATGAAGCAGCAGATGAGAGGCGAGCGTTTCCAGCAGCGACTGTCCGGCGCTGGTATCGGCGACCAGCGCGGCCAGCGCAGCATCGGTCGGCCTGAGAGGCGCGCCGCCGATACCCTCGGCGACAAGCCGCACCGCACGCTGGGCGACGGGATTCTCGAGGTAGGCGCGGCGTACCGCATGATTGTAGTCGAACGGAGTACGCCCGTCGCCGCACTGGCTGAAGAACCACGGCGATGCCGATCCGCGCGCGAGCACAGGTCGGTCACTTGTGCCCTTGAAAGCGGCGACGAGCGATTCGAGGAAGGACACGGGAGAAGGTTCCTTTCGAAGAGAGGAAATCAGGGAAGGAAGAGAAGTCCTGGGGCCATCGCCCCAGACCCCTGTACTGTCGTCGCTGCGCGTGCAGCCGCCTCAGCCCCACATGGCGCCGCAGGCTATTTGTCTCCCGGCT
>NZ_ALVC01000001.1:0-33181 GCF_000293195.2 Sphingomonas sp. LH128 | reverse complement strand
CGGCGATCGGCGCTGGCGGTGTAAGAACGGGCGAGCGAAGGGCCGGGGCGGGCGTGTCCACCTTCGCAATTGCCCGCGCGCGGTCCTGCGTCAATTCGCTGGACACCGCCGTGCCTGCTTCCTCGAACGCTGACTGGCGCTCCAGCACGTACTTGGAGAACGCGCCGGGCTCGATGTTCAGGGCGTCGATCGCGGCGTCGATGTCACCAGCGCGCAGGGCGACGATGAGGGCGGGGTAATCGATCCCGTCACGCAGCCTGCGGATCGCAGCGAGGAATGCAGCCGCCAGCGCGGGGGCGAGTGAGGCGAGGAGGGCTTCAAGCGTCTCGTCCATCAGCGGCGCGCCACGAACTGGATGGAACAGGTGATGCCTGCCTCGGGGATATTACGGACACGCAGCACGGTGACCGGCAGGCCATCGACCTCCAGCACCCACCCCGGCCCATACGCACCGCCCCACGGTGCAACGAGCACGACAAGATCGGTCGCAACGATCTGGCCGCCGGTTTCAACGGGAAGGCCGACCAGTTCCTTACCGACGCCGCGCGCAACGCCGTCTAGCGTCGTGACTTCCCGCGACGGTTCGGCAGGCGGTGACCAAGGATCGGGGCCGGGCGCGCCGGGGACATAGCGCACAAGCTCGATCTTGCCTTGTCCCAACCCATCTTCATCCGTGGGTGCGAGGAGGCGCTTGGATGTCGCCAACATGCGTTCGTAGAACCCGGCCGACACGTCAGCTTCCCAGCGTCCAAAGGAAAGCTGCGCCGTCGTCGTTGCAAATGAAGGCGCCGAGCATCCCGTCGATCTGACTGTCGATGAAGCTGGGGCCGCCGCCTACCGCAGCCTTGCCGTCGTCGAAGTATTCGGCCTCCACGACATCAACCTTCTCGCGCTTGACCCGCGAGCCGGTGATGATCGACGGGCCAGCCAGAATGCCCGGCGTCGAAGCCTCCAGCCATGCAGCGCGATAGCTGGCGTTGACCACGGCCGGCGGGATGACGTCGCTCGGGATCGCCTGCGTGCAGTTCACCGTTGCCCCGGTGCGCGGCCACGCAAGGTCCTGCATCACGCCACCAGTGCGTTGGCCGGTCCAGTATACCTCATAGCCATCGACATAGGCGCTGCCCCGAGCACGCAGGATGGCGGGCGACGGCGCGGTGGTGGGCAGGGCGTAGCCCTGTTCCGCTAGCCAGTCGGTCAGGCCTTGGTCGGTGCCGTAGGCGGCCATATACCGTCAGTCCTTGGCGGTGCGCACACGGCGAGCAGGCTTGTCGTCCGCATCGCCCTTGGCTGGATTGGTGACAGGCACAGCCTCTTTCGGCGCGTCCTTGCCGATGATCTCGTACCGGCCGTCCCAGCCCTTCGGGGCCTCCTTCACCTCGAACTCGGTGCCGATCGCAATTTCACCCTTGGCGCCATAGATGCCGCCTGCCGTGATCCTGATCTTCATTCCGTCTCTCCTATGCAAAAGGGCGGGACCGCTAAGCCCCGCCCCTCATTGCTCATCCCTGGCGGGAAGATCAGTTGTTTACGACCGAGTAGAACACGCCGCTGCGGCCATTGATGTCGGCGCGGATCTCGATACCCATCGCGTTCCAGACTTCGAACTGGTAGTTGGCGCGCGGGTGCTGGCGGGGCATGGCGACGGTCGAGGTCGCCATCGCCACCAGCGGACGAATGTAATCGGCGTTCGGGACAAATCCGAAGAACGAGTTGCCCGAAAGCTCGAAAGACACCGCCACCTTGTTGACGCGGCGATTGCCCAGCACGTAATCGAGGATGGTGCCCGGCTTGTAGCCCGCCGAACCCGAATAGGGGCGGTCCCAGTTGCGAGCGATCTCGGGCGAGATGTACAGGTTGACGCCACCCGTGATGTAGTTGGCGTCAAGCATCGCGCCGAACGGGCCAGCAAGGAATGCGTCGATGTCGTCCGCGTCGGCGGTGGTGAGGTCGATGTTTGCGCCGCCAGCAGCCGATCCAAGGTTGATGGCCTTGGAGTAGGGAGAGGTGCGGATGCCATAGGCGGTATAGCCTTCGACAACGATCGAAGCGTCGCCGTCGAGCACGTAGAGTGCATTGTCGCGGCGCAGCTTGGCAACGTGCGCTTCCTGGTCGTCTGACAGGGCATCGAAGTTCTCCGACTGCAGCGTGTTCCATTCGCGCCATTCACGACCGTATCCGGTGGCGAAGATGGGAACGGGAGTGCCGCGGTAGTCGTAGGCCACCTTGTCGAGCGGAACCGGAACCTGACCACTCATCGAACGGACGACCACGCCGGCATCCGACGACACGCGGTTCAGGTGGACCAGTTTCCCGATGTTGACCGGCTTGGCCAAAGGCATGAGATCTGCCATCCAGACCTGACCTTCATCCGCGCGCATGACACGGCGGGTGATGTTGTCGAGATCCAGCCACGCATCACGCGGCAGCACAGCGGCAGCGTTGGCGGTCAGTCCCGAGGTATTACCCACAGCAACGAGGGCGTCCTCGGTCTGGTGGAAGTGCTCGCGTGCGAGGCTGAGCTCGCCCCACCATGCGCCATGCTGGCGGGGGTTGTTGGTGATGAGGTCTGCGGAAAAGTAGCGCATTTCGAGGCCCCCTTATGCCACGACGATGCCCGGCTGCGCCTTGCGGGCGCGCACGAGCTGGTCTGAACCGGACTGGTTGTTGTAGGCTTCTTCGGCGATCATCATGACGCGCTGGCCGGTGGTGGCGAGGACGAAGCGACCCGTTGCGTTGGTCGTCAGGTTTGCCCCCCGCGCGACATTGACGCCGGTCGGGACGCGGACGTTGAAGAACTGCTCGTCGAGCGGCTCCATGCCGATGACGCGGCTACCGGCAACAGATGCGGTATCGACACCCTTACCGGTCAGGTAGTGGTCCTGAGCAATGTACACCTTGGTTGCCGCGGCGGCGCCGGCGATGGCAAAGCTCGTCCCGCTTTCCACCAAGCCGATGCCGGGGGTGACTGCGGCAGCGCAAATGCGCTCCTGAACCTGCGGAAGCGTTTCGGAGGTCGGGCCTGCGAAAATCTTGTTGTAGCGAGCCATGGTCGGTTACTCCCCTGCCGGGATGGCGAAAGCAGGCTTTTCGCCAGACTGCGGCTTGTAAACGCCGTTCACGCGGAAGGCGGCGGGCTTCTCGTTGCTCTTTTCGAGCAGCGCGTTCAGCACCGGAGCGGTCGCGTCTTTGGCGATGTCCTCGGCAAGCAGGCCACCTTCAACGACCTTGTTCACCAGCACCAGACGATCGGCTTCGGCCTTGTCGGCTGCATCCTTGGCAGCAGCGGCCTGCGCATCGGTGAAGGGCTTGAGGGCATTGCCCACGGCGGTTGCGATCTTGTCGTCGAGGCCGGTCATGGAATCGGCCAGCGCCGCTACCTTGCCGGTCAGCTCGTCGAACTGAGCCTTGTCCATTGCTTCGTGCTCCGTGTTCAGGGCATCGCCCTCGATGTTGTCGGGCGTCGGGCCGCCCTGAACTTCCCCAGTGATAATCTGAATGATGCGCCGAAGCAACGGCAAACGTTCTTTTCGTTCAACAGCGCGCAACATACTTTCAGCAGACCACGCGAGGTCGCGGTCGATATCGTCGTCGATCGTGCAGTTCATGACGTCGACTTTCTCGCCATCGGGGGCAGCGGCGGCGTTGACCATCAGTCCCACGCCCTGCTTTGGGGTGGCCGCGCCATCCTCGCCGATGAGGATCGCGTCGTGGTCGAACACGATGTCGGACGCCTCCCAGTCGACGCCCTCTTCGTTCTCGACAGCGGTGAGAATGGCATAGAGGCCGGTGGATGAGTGGATGGGCTCGCCCTTCTCGATCGCTTCCAGCACCGTCTTGCCGCCGTCCAGCTGGCTGGCAGTGGCGACGTCGATCACCTTGTCGACGAATACGCGGCCGTTCTCGCGGCGCACGTTGCGGTTCCAGGCGCCGATCCAGCCCCGAGCGAGGCCTTCTGGGTCTTTGGCCGAAACGAACGCGCCCTCGATCGTGGGGTGGCCGAGTGGGGCAGGGGTGTTTTCCAGCGAGCCGAACGCTTTCGCGATCTCATTCGCTGGGTAGCGCGTACGGTTCATCACGATGCCATCGGGCATGGTGGCGCTTGGCACGATGATGTAGTCGCGACCGTCACGGCGCTCGCGGCGGATGCCAGAGCTATTGATGGCGCTGCGGACGTTGATGCGGACGGTCTTTCCGACCGCACTGTTCATTGCCGGCATTTTCATTGCCGGCTTCTTTTTGGCGGCATCCGATTCGAGGAAGCCAAGCGCATCCTCCATCTGCGTCATCATGAGCATCTGGCTCTTCTCGCCAGCCGCGCCGGTCGTCGGTGCAGATCCGTCCATGTGCTTCTTGTGCAGCGCGATGGCCTTTTTCAGCGCCTCAATGGCTTTCGCTACGTTCATGGATTATCTCCAGGTGGAATATTCTGCGTCGGCCCATCCTCGGCCTTCTGCCGTTCGCGCTCGTCACGCTCGCGCATGAATTCGTCCCAGCCCTCGACGTCCTCGGCGGCGGCATAGCCAGCCTCCTCACGAATCTCGTCAAGCAGGAACACGGGCTCGTTGGCGGACTGGCTGTTGATCGACGACATTTTGACGGCGCGGTCCAGCTTGTCGTCGGGCGTGGCATCTAGAAGCGAAGTCCACCCAATCACCCAATCCTTGCGGTCCAGCACACCCCACGCGACCAGGCGCTCGACGAACTCGTACAGGATCGGCAGCACGCGGTTCTCACGGCGCGACATGTTCGTCTCGGCCCAGCCCTTGGCATCCTCGGTGCTGGCGCGCTCGCCGGTGACGTTGCCGATCAGTTCCTTGAACGGGATCTGCATTGAGGCGGCGAACGACTGGACGCAGGTTTCCCAGAATTCCTTAGGTTGGGGCAGGGTGATCGTCAGGGGCTTGGCCGTGAAGCCGCCGAGCATCAGGAACTTGTCGAACCCGCTCTGGAAGTCGTCAGCCTTCTCGTTCAGCTTCTCGCGGGCTTCCTCGGGCGTCGCTGCGCCCATACCGCGCATCATGTCCTGCATCGACAAGCCCTGAGGGTTCTCGACGATCGGCGCACCGCGCGAGGACTTCCAGAACCCCTCGGCCCCTGCGCCCTTAATCTTCTCGGCATCCGACACGTCGTTGTAGCCGGGCTCCAGCGCCGAACTGCCGTTGACCGTGCCGTCATCGGACCAGATCAGCACGCGGTCGCGGTGGATGCGGACCTGCGACTTCGGGACTGCCTGAGGTTCGCCGACAGCCTGCTCGTCGAACTGGAAGTACAGCGGCTCGCCGTAGGTTTCGCTGCCCTCGGTCTGGTCCCACTCGACAACGGTAAGCTGGCCTTCCCACGCAGGGGCGATGCCGACGATGCTCTCGACGCCTCGGCGCACGGTAGTGACGGGCTGGTCGAGGCGCTGGCCGTCGCGCAGGTAGATGATCGCGCCAGCATAGGCCCCGACCATCGATCGGCGGTCCGCATCCATCAGGCCGCGCCAGATTCCCTTGCGCGCGAAGTGCTTGGCGATGGCAGCCTCTGCCGGACTGGCAGCGGGCTTATCGCTTTCCCACAGCGCGGGCATGGTCGCCCACGTCTTCGCAATGGTCTTGTCGATCGCGGACGCTGCGATGCCTGAGCGGCAGTACATGCGGTGGAAGTCGTGGAAGGTGAGGGATTCCTTCCAGCCGTAATCGCGAGCGTAGTCGTGCTTGGCCGACATGCCATAGAGCCACGGCATTGCGCGCTGGAGACGATCGCGGATCGCTGACGTCGCATTGGCGATGATGGAATGTTGCGCCGACATGGCGCATAGTTACGCGAACGCGAAAGAATGCGCAATCATGTTGCTGTCAGAGGAACCAACCTGTCTTGGCCCCCTGCTCCGCGAGCATATCCGCAATCGCATCCATGAGCGGGTCAACCTGGTCGTCCCATCCGGTGCCGAGGCCGTCGAACATCTGCAGTTCGGCACGCAGGACAACCTTGCATTCGTGGTCGTCGGGCAGATGCACCATGCCGGTCGCGATCCATGGCGCAGCGTCCAGACCGCGCGTGTACTTGTCCTTGTCGCGCGGCACGGCGATGACCGGGATACCCTGATTGCGCCGCATAGACTGGATCAGTCCGGTGCCGGACGCCTTGTCCTCAACCTTGAAGCCGCGCGGTGCAAGGTGCTTGTGCTTCTCCCAGAACGCCTTGGCGGTCTTCTCCAGTTCGGGTGCCTCCCACTTCCCGCGCACCTGGTCGATCAGGTAGATCCCGTTCGCCGCCTTACCCCATAGCTGGAACACCGAAAAGTCGTTGCGCTCGCCAGTCTTCTGCGCGGTATCGGCATAGATCGCGTACCACTCGATCGGCGGCAGTTCGTTCCACCACCGAAAGCCGTCCATGTTGAACAGCGCACCCTCGATCGACACCGGCCGCTGCATGTACTGGCTGGCATAGGTGTAGGCGTCGGCCTTGAGCACTTCGATCTCGGCGGCACTGTGCTTTTCGGACCATAGCGGGCCATCGGGCAGGCCGTGTTCAATCGGTATGCCATGCGTCCACTCAATCGGGTACGGATCGGCGCTGTTGATGATCACGGGAAGGTTGAGGTGATGCCACTTCTCGCCCGTCCCGCCGGTCAGCAGGTGGCCCACGAAGTCGTCGGAGTGCAGTCGCTGCATGATGACGATGATCGGCACGTCATCGTGCGCCAGACGGCTGCGGAAGGTGTTCGTGGCGCGTTGGTTCACCTTCTTGCGCTTGGTTGGCGAGAAGGCGTCATCGGGCTTGAGCGGGTCATCGACGACGAGCGCCCCGGTGAACACGCTGCGGTCCATGTACCCGGCGCGGAAGCCAGTGATCGGGCCGCCTGCCGCCTTCGCCAGCATCCCGCCGCCCTCTGCCGTCTTCCAGCGATCCTTGGCCTTGCTGTCCACGCGGATCGTGACGGGCTTCACGCTCTGGTAGCCATCCAGGGCAATAAGCTGCAGCACCTTGTCGCTGTTCTCGCGGGCTAGATCGTCCGAGAATGTCGAATGGATAAAGCGCGCCTTCGGGTTCACATGGAAGCCCTTGGCGATGAAGTTCACGACCGCCGCCTCGGTCTTGGTATAACCGGGCGGCACAGTGATGATGAGGCGGGTGATCTCGCCCGACAGCACGCGGTCCAGCGTCTGCCCGATCACGCGATGATGCGGACCCTCGATAAATTCCATGCCCTCGCGCTCTGGGAAGTACCAGCGCGCGAAGTCGAGCATCTTGCCTTCGGGAGCCAGCGCCTCCTTCTTCCGCTTCTCGACTACGGCAGCCAGCAGGGCAATGCGGGCCGCGCGATCGTCAGAGGCCGATTGCTGCAGGGTCGATGCCAAGGCGGCGCGCCTCCTCGATCAGATTGGCCGGCGTCACGTCCTCGGTCTTGATGGGGCCGCCGTTCCTGCCGGTCAGTTCCTGCTTGTCGGCAAGGCCAAGGTCGCGGGCGATGATGTTCGGGTTGAGCATGCTGGCAGAGGCCCCCTCGAACTTCTGGCGGAAGATGACCTCTTCGGCTCGCGTAATGACCTCAAGAAAATCGGGACGGTCTTTCCGCCATCCGCGCCATGCCTCTTGGGAGACGTCCAGAAACATGCACAGCCCGCCAATCGTCATGGCGCGCATCTTCGCGGTCGGCTCATGGGTGGCGGAGCCCTGGAATGTGACGAGGTTGTCCTCGTACAGCGGGTTGTCGGCATTCCACGCGAAATACTCGCAGCAGGCGTCCCACAGGTCATCAGGCTCGGCGAAGATGGGATTGCGACCATGGCTGGAGCGCGCCTCCCAGAAGCGGTTGCCGGGCAGGAAGCGGCCGGTGGTTTCGTCGCGGTCGTTGCTCACTGTACCGGCCCCTCCACATCCGCCCACATGGTCGCGCCGTTCAGCACGAAGCCAACGGAATCACACCATGCCCCATCCCAGTTGCAGATCGCGGGGTAGCCAGCGGAGAACCACAGCAGCATGTTGCGGCCGTTCTTCCGGTCCTCAGGCATTTCGGCTATCGGGTGCCACGCGATGGGCGATGCGATCTCCTGCCGCGTCGCCATCAGCGCGCGAACATCATCTTGCGGTACGAACACGCGCGTTCCTTTCTTGACCCTGCCGATGCGACCCGACGAGGAGAGGTTGTAGATCTCGTAGTACGGCACCCCGAGCATCTTCGCGGCGTCGTTCATACTGATGAGGGTGGGCTCCACCACAGCCACCGCGCTCACACCCCCCTCCCGAGGTTGCGGACAGAATATGCCGAAATTCCGATTTGTATCGATTGCACAGCGCGAGAACGGCTGCGGATGACCTCGTGTGCCATCGTAGCCCATCCCTCGCTCTGTAGCCCCCGCGTCGGTGCGCTGTGATCCGTCATGCGGGTTCTCCGGCGGCAAGGCGGTGGTAAGACTTGAGCATGGCTTCGATGGACCGCGCCTTGACGAATGCGGTCGCCTCGTCCTCGCCACCGAAGCGGGCAATCAGGCCACACGAACGAGCAGCTTGGACGTTGCTGTGCGAATGCCTGACCAGCTTCCATTCCCCGACCTCGCTTGCTCGGACGAAATCAAGCAGCGCCAGTTTCTCATCATCCATCATTCAATCCCCCTTGCTCGGGTTGTGGGTGGGCGTGCAGGCTGGCTGACGACACCCCTCACCGTGAACAGTCAGGTGGTTGATCTTGCGGGTCAGGTCGGTGAGCGCATGCTGGTAATGGCGATCGCCAGCGTGCTCGACACGAAGCGCGCGGACGGCAGCGCTGATGTCACCACGGCGGACAAGATCATTCTCAAACCCACCGTCCATCATCCGATCGATGAGAGCCAGATCCTCATCCGACATGTTGGCGATAGTCTCGTACATCCGTTCAAGCATCGTCGTCATGTCAGTCTCCAGTTTTGGGGTTGGCAACTCTCGCCCATCCTCGGGCGGGGTGGTGGGTGGTCATCGTTGGGCTCCGGATTGCTTGGCGAGGAAGTGTTCGAGGTGGCTGACAGGCTGCGGCGAGGATCGACCGGGCGGCGAAAGGCCGCGCTCCTTGACCCAATCGGCCCGGAATCCCTGCCATCCCTGCGTAACCGTCTCGGTCAGCGCTTCCTCCAGCGTCCACCCAGCCTTGCCGGCCTCACGACGCAGGCCATCGACTGCGGTGGCAGTCACATCGGCGCGCTTCCGGGCTCTCAGGTCGAGGAAATCCGCCCAAGTCTGGTCTTTCACGCCATCCGGCTTGGCAGGAGGCTGGAGTTTCGAACCTCGGCCCTTACGCGCGGGTGTATTATCCGGGTGGGTATGGGGGTGGGGGTGTTGGTTGGGGGTCTGGGGGAAGGAAGAGGGGGCGGGGGAAAGGGAGGGCGTTACGTTACTGTCGGCGTTATCCGTTACGTTACGCGTTACGTTACCTTCATCATCACCTTTGCGACGGCGACGATAACGCGCTTGACGCTCAGCATTGGCGGAGCGCGGCTTATCGAACATGCGCGCGAACTCAATTGCATCGGCAAGGCTCATCCCCTTGTCGGCAAGGAACTGCATCTGTTCTACCGTGAGGCCGCTCATCCGCGCACCGCCTGATAGAAGCCATGGAACTGCCCATGGGCGATTCCCTCTTCGCCATTGCGGCGCTTGGCCACGATGAACTCGATCTGCCCCTTGGCCGTCTCCATCGCCTGCTCCCACTCAAAGCGCTTGGGATCGTTCTCGGCGGGCTCAGCCTTGCGCAGATAGTATTCGTCGCGCACGAGGAAGAGCACGGTATCGGCGTCCTGCTCGATCTGTCCGCTGTCGCGCAGGTCTGATAGCTGCGGTCGCGCTCCAGGTCGGCGCTCCACCTCTCGCGAAAGCTGGGCGAGCGCGAATATCGCAACGCCGTTATCCTTGGCCATCGCCTTGAGTGACTTCGATACCTCGGACACGGCCTCATAGTTGGAGCGCCCTTTGGTGTCGGGACTGAGGAGCTGCAGGTAATCGACGATTACCAGTTCCAGCTTGTGGCCGGCTGCTTCCATGCGGCGAGCATGGCGACGGATCAGCATGTTGAGGCGGCCGGTCGTCAGGCTTCCGGCATCCACTACGGCAAATGGCAGCGACCCGATAAAGTCCCGTGCGCCGTTCAGCGCCTGGCGCTCCTTATATGTGAGGTCGCCGTCGCGAATGTGGGGGTACGGCACCGCGTCGCATTCGTCGCGGCCAAAGCAAAGGTCAGCCGCCATGCGGGCGGCGAGTTCCGTGCTCGACATTTCCAGCGACACAAACAGGACGCCATGGCCGTTTTCAGCAGCCCCAAGACCATAGGAGAGGGCAACGGCGGTCTTACCCATGCCGGGGCGCCCGGCGCCGATAATGATCTGTTTCGGCTTGGACGGCCCAAGCACTTTGTCCAGTGCGGGGATCTTGCCGCAGGTCACGCCGCGATTACCGTCGAGGTACGATGCGAACAGCTCGTCCATGCACTCTGACCCGGTGGGCTGGTGCACCAGATCGCTGCCCTTGACCGATATGGCCGCGTCCGCTTCCGCAACGATCTCGGCAGTGGTGAGGTTCAGATCCTCGCACGAAGCCGCTGCGTGGCGCAGTCCATCGGCCATACGGCGGCGCTGGGCGAGTTCAGCTATCAGCTTGGCGTTGTCGGCGCTCGAAAGGCCATAGGCGGCGCTGGTGAGGCGGGCGAGGTAAGAATTACCGCCCAGCTTCTCAAGCGTCTCGTCACCTTCAACGAAGCCTTTGATTGCGACCGGCGATACCGGCTTGCCCTTGCTGGCCTGGTCAATCACGGTTTCGTACATTCGCGCGTGAAGCGGCTCTGAGAAATCGGTCGATCGGACGAGATCAGCAATCTGATCAACCGTCGCATGGCCAGCCATGAGGCTGCCGAGCAGTTCGGCTTCGGCCTCGACGTTGACGACCGCGCTCATGCGGCAGTCCAATCAAGATAGAGGGATTTGAAGCGCTCATACGCGGCCATCCGCTTTTTCGTTAGCGCGACCTCTTCGCGCATCAGCGCGGTGTAGGTTTCCCAAGCCTCGGTGACGGCCGCTTCATCAACCTTGGGCGCCTTCGCGCGGGCGGCGGAATTCATACAGTCCTCCAATCAATGGCGGGCCACATGGCGCGCGCAAACGCGAGGCGCAGGGTGGATGCTTCTGTGTTCGTGGCCTTTCCGCCCTTCACGTCCTCGCAGACCTTTTGGCCGCGCTCGATGTAGGCGAAGTCCGGCGTGTATATCGCGCGCCGCCCGTTGAGGTGCGTCACCGGCTTGCCTTCAATGGCGAAGGTAAAGACGGGCTCGACTTCAAGGCCGACGATCTCCCCGGCGCGCTGCAGTAGATGCAGATCGTTGCAGCGCCGCGCTTCCTTGGCACTGGCGTGGGTGTGACCATGGGTGCACGGCGACTTGCGTGCGCCGAACTTGTTGCGAGCGACCATCAGAACATCCTCATCTGATCGTCGGTCTGCGCAGCAATGAACGCGGTGCGCGCGGCCTTGGCGTGGCAAAGGTCGATCATGGCCGCGATGTTCTCGGCGCGGGCGTCTGACAGCTTGGAGCGAGCGCGACGGGCGCGCTTTTCGGCGACAGTCACAACCTGCTCAAGCCGATCAAGGCTGACCGGAGCGGCGGGCACAACCGCTATGATCTTGTCGAGGGTGACCGCGTTCATGCCGCCATCGCCTCCGGAAGCTGGAAGGACCAAGCCTCCTCAAGCTCCTCAACGGCGCAGTCGAACTCTTCGTTGGTGAGAAGCTGTTCAGCCCGCTTTAGCCAGTTGAGCGCAGTGGTGTGGTCTTCCTTGCCGAGAAACCGGGCGATGCGCGGGCTGGTCCAGCCATGGCCATGCAGCACGTGCGCAACAGCGGCGCGGGGGCGAAGGAATTTCTGCGCGCGATCGGCGCTCTTGATCTCCTCGACCGTGACGGAGAAGACCTGGGCGGCGCGTTCCAGAACCCGGCGGGCGGGCGCGATGTGTTGCGAGACACTGGCAAGCGGCGGCAGTTCCTTGCCGGTCACGATTATTCCATGCTTCACGCGCCAGCGGGCCAGATCGACGGCGTTCTGGTCGAGTATCAGGCGGCGCGCTTCCTCGGCGCGGATGCCGCCTTTGCGCATGAGGCCGCGATACGCGGGGCGCAGATGAGGGGGGCACCATGCCAGGCGAGTGGCTGAGACACCTTTCCCGGTGCGCACCGCCCGTTCACTTCCGGCTGAGATTATAGACTTTTCCCAAATACGGTTCGCAGTGATCAGTGCCCGGCTGCGCTCGGCATGCTCAGGAGTTGATGTGAATGCGCGCAGGCGGTCGCCAAGCTGCTTGACCAGTTCGGGATCATGGGCAAGGCGGCGACGATACCCTGCGGCTCTTTTTGCCTGGTGTTCTGGGTTGATCGCGATGCAATTTGCGCAGAAACCGCTTTTGTTCGGCGCGATCGCCTTTTTGCAGGCGGTGCATTCCGAAGTTTTCGATCGGGCCTTTTCACCACAAATTTTGCACATGCCCGTCTTGCTGCTGGGCGACATAGTGCGTCCACATGCGCAGGTGGGGTTATTGGAGTCGCGGCACTTCCTGCACATGCCCGTCTTGCACCCCCGGCTCACAGCGGTGCCGCACTTGCATAGGAATCCGAGAGACTGGTGATAGTCCTTCTCGCACTGGCGGCAGCGCTTGTAGCGGCCGGTGCCCCGCGAGTTCTCTGGTGTGCGGTCATGTCCGCAGTTGAAGGGGCCCATCACGCAGCCCTCACCAGCTTAGCCAGCTGCGCGTCGATCGCAGCGCGGGCGCGCTCCAGAGTGGCGCGGCTGTCGCGCACTTCCTCGGGGCTGATGGCGTCATCGTCCTCAAGCGCCTGAGAGAGCGCGAGTGCAGCTTCCAGAACTGCAGACTGCGCCTTGCGATCGTGCATCGCAGCGCCGCCGGGGCGACTGTTCACGCAGAGGCGATCAAGCGCGCCGGTAAAGCGGCCATTCCACTCCCGCTTGGCGGAAGCATAGGCGACCACGCCCATTTCAGCGGTGGCAGTGCGGTACTTGGCCGCCTGGTCCTCGCTCTTGCCGAGGACACGCCCGATGTCGGCGTCGGTCAGACCATCCTCGTTCTTGATGATCGTCAGTTCCTCCGCGATGGCTTCAAGCACCTTCGAAGCGGAAAAAATGCTGCGCTGCGGCGTAGATTGTCGGGTCACGGGTGAGATACCTCGCGGTCATGAACTGGATTGAACAAAAAGCCCGAGAGCGCCTCACAGTTGGGAGCGGACACGCTCTCGGGCAGGCTGCTGGCGGGGTTGGCCAGCGGGGAAGGGTTGCTGGCGTCGTCGTTGGGACGATCGCCAGCGTGCGACCGCGAAGGTGCGGCGGGGGAAAGGGTGATCGGGCGCATTCAGGCGGCTTCCTGACACCACGTGCCGCACTCGGCGTCCATCTCGACGGTATCGTCAGAAAGGAGCCCAGCGAACATGTCGGGCTGGCGCTGAACGTCAGAAATCAGTTCGGCATAGCTGTATTCGGTGACGAACTGGCCATTGCCGATCACCTCCATGTCGGACCACCATTGCAGCGTGCCCGGCTTGGTGCGCTCGATTTCCCACAGTTTGGCGCGGGCCTTGAGCATGCAGCCGTCGCAGTTGCCTTCGAACCCGAAGATGCCCAGATCGAAGCCCTGCGGGAGAAGGTGAGCAACGGCGGCTGCGCCCAGCTTGCGGATCAGATTGACGACATCGCCGATCGAGAGCGCGCCGAACCAGAAGCGGAACACGTCGCGCTGCGTGGCCTTGGCGTCGTCCATGGGCAGCGCGTTGGTCCACGCTTCCTTGTTCGGTTTGCGGGATTTCGCGACGCGATGGCCTTCATCGTGGCGCAGGCCGATGACGTTGGTCCAGTTCTTGTAGCCAAGCGACTGCATGAACCACTTCATCACGCGAACCTTGAGTTCGGCGGTGCACCAGCGCATGACGGCGTTGGGCGTGTATTTCTTGTCGCGGATCAGCGTCTCAAACGGTTCGCCAGCCCGGGAAGCCGTCTCAAAGGTCACTTCGGCAAAGCGCTCCTCGATCGGGAGGCTTGTCTTGCGGGTGCGGAATTCCAGCCAGTGGACCTTCACGCCCCAGCGCTGGGCGCACTCGTTGACGAACGTCAGAGTTTCCTCGCGCTCCTTGCCGGTGTTGGCGAAACAGACATGCACGTCATCCGGCAGCGTACCGCCGTGCGCGTCGATGATCTGCTTGAGCATGTAGGCCGAGGTGCGGCCGCCCGAGAACGAGATGAGCGCCGGGCCGGTGATGAGGTACGGATTCACGCCACCCCTCCCGTCCACCCATTATCATTCACGGCCTCGCGCACGGTGGCGCAGTGATGGGCGTGGTGGGTGCGCCAGGCGGTCGCGCAGATCGCGCGAAGGGTGAGGGTGAAGGTCATGCGGCGCGGCCTTGGCGTGCTGTGGCGGCCGCATGATGTCGCTCGCACATCCCCGCTCCGAGCAGGAACCCCACGCCGAAAGCGAAGGCGGTGCACTCGATGAAGAACTCGATCGCCGTTCCCCAGAACAGGCGAACTCCGGTCAACACGAGCCACGTGGTGATGAAGATGAGGAACGTCTTCATGCCGCCGCGTCCTGCCGGGGCGTCCACGGCTCGACCTGCTCCAGCACGTCGATCTGCGCGTCGGTGAGGCCAGAGATGACAGCAGGCTTCCATCCAGTGCGTCGGAAGATGTGGATGGCGAGGGAGCGCGGCGGATCGCGCTTCTCGTTCGCGATCATGCTGGCGTACGACTGACTTATGCCAGTGGCTTCGCGCAGCGCTCGGGGTGATGGCTTATCCATAACGGATACATCACAGATTGTGATTTCAAAGGCAAGCGCAAAACATCACAATCTGTGCGGCGCATCTGATTTCACAATCTGCGATAATCACAAGATGGCTGATGACGCAGACAAGAACGGTGGACCGAACTACCTTCAAGCGTGGCGGGAGTTTCGCAAGCTCACGCAGGCCGAATTGGCCGCAAAGGTCGGCACCAATCAGAACATGATCGGCTACCTCGAAAGCGGGGAAAGAGGGCTGTCAGCCAAGTGGCTCCGCAAGCTGGCCCCGGCGCTTGAAACGCAGCCTGGCTTCATTCTCGAGCATAACCCCTTTGATCTGCCCACCGACATTGTCGAAATTTGGATCAATGCCAACGATAAAGAGCGCAAGCAGCTTGTGAGCTTGGCTCAGGCGATCGTTCGCACCGGGACTGACGGGTAAGGTAACCGCCATCGGCTCGAATCTGACTATGGCTCTGGGTCTATGGGCGGCGCTCACAACCTTGCTCAGTGCAATCCTTGGCGTCTGGAATTTCCGGATCACGCGGCACAAAGCGCAAACCGAACTTCCTTATATTCAAAATGAAATTCATAACGGGGCTAAGATTGTGCTCTCGGGCCCCAGCGCGTCTATCTGGCAAATCAGCGAAATTAAGCTGATAGCCCCCAAGAGCGCTGAGTTTATAAAGCAACACATGCAGTACGACGATGGCGGATCAATCACGGCCAGCCACACCACCAGAGAAGGTCGCATTCTCAAAGGTGGCGAGCACTACCTCGTCGTAGCTTCATCAGTCTGGCCGGCCGATTTGTCTGTGACGATTTGCCTAAGAAGCGCTCCCAAGACCAAGAGGTCGCTGAGGACGCGCGTGACCAGATAGGTCGATACCAGATTTGCCAGCAGGGATATCCCGAGGCAGCAGGCTAGAAATTCAACCATCGTTATCTCCAGAAGCGGGCAAAGGCTTTCCTACATGCTCGACCGTCGTCATGCTTAGCACGGCGATTCGTACGGCCAAAAATAAAAATCACAGATTGTGAAAATGACCGCTTGACCGCACATCACAATTTGTGATTAAACACCTCCACACCCCGCACCGCCACAGCGACGCCGGGGAATGGAGGAAGAAATGTCCACCACCACAAAGTTTAGCGGCCCGTGGCATGTCATTACTGACAGCCAGGGTTACGACAACATCCATCACGCGCCCGCCGATGACGGCGACACGGGTGACATTGTTGCTACCTGCTTTCAGGATAGCGACCACGCCCGCCTGATCGCCGCCGCGCCGGAGCTTTATGGCGCGCTGACTGGGCTTGAAGGAATCCTCGCGACTGCTGAGAGCAATGCCAGCGGCAACCCGGAATGGGAATACGTTAGCAAGAGGATCAGTGCAGCCCGCGCCGCCCTCGCCAAAGCGCGTGGAGAAGCCTGATGCTCCTCCAGCCCATCACCCCGGCGCAGACCCCGCAGGCGAAGCGGGAGGCAGCAAACCTGCTGCACCAGCTTGAAGCGATGAAGCTGCTCGACGCCCTCAAGGATTACGTCGGACACCTGCAGGGCGCCAAGATCGAAGGCACCCCCGGCGCGCAGTCGAACTGGTCTGCGGTCGAGTTCCTTGAGCGCCTGTCGTTCGTCTTTCCCAGCGTCGAGACTGAGGCCGAACTGGACCAGTACCGCACCGAGCTTGGCATCGACGAAGAGGGCTACCGGCTCAACTCGGACGGTGAGCGGATGCACCGCTGGCACACTCCGGCCGAGAGGAGCGCGCTGTGAGCGACGCCGACTATTATCAAGAGTCGTTCGAAATCGCGATGGATCAAGCCGGGTGCTGGCACTTGGTCGAACAAATGACGCCAGAGCAGCGCCGCGGGATTGGCGAAAGCCTTGCTGGTTCTGCCGAGAACGAGAGCTTGGCTATCCATCGTCCTAGCTCCGGCGACCGCGTGGCTCAGATCGAACGGGAATGGCAACAGCGCCTGGAGGATGAGCGGGACCGGACAGACGCGGATCGCAAAGGAGCAGAGACGGCGTTGCGCCGCATTCTGAACGTCCATCGCGACGACCCCATCAGTTTCACCGACGCAGGGGAAGTCTATCGCCATGGCGGACGCACGGAGCGCATCGCATGACCGGCGGCGCGCAGGATAGCGGGGTGCTTCTGCTTCACCGGTTAAGCATTGTTGCCGTCCTGCCATTCATGATCGCCGTCGCCATCATCTTCGGAGCCATCATCGGACCGATTGAAGCGGTTGGCCAAGTCCTGACGGGATTTCGCCAGGGCTGGGGAGAAAAGTCATGACATTCGAAGATGAAGCGCATGACGACAAGATTATCGCGGCTCTGGACGATGTGCAGCGCGCGTTGGCTAGCCATGGCGTCATGGGTCGAACTGTCGCGCTCACGGCATTACGCCGCCACTTCCCCCGCGCCACCCCCGCACCCGCAGGCTGGCAGGGCAACCCTGACGCGTGGCAGCGTCGCAAGAAATACGCCTTGGCTGGTGATCCTCCCGGCAGACAGTACCAGTGGGAGCCTTGCTCAAGGCAGGAAGCGACGGGGCATTTCGACCGGCAGCCCGGTTACGAATACCGCGCTCTGTACACCATCCCCACCGCCCCGGCGGAAGGAGGGGTGTGATGGGCACCGCCGACCTTGGCGAAAAGCTGCAGGCCCTCGGAGCCGAAATCCTCGCGCCGACCAATCCATACGAGGTCTTGCGCTTCCGCACGTCTTACGGCGTTGGCGTCGTATATCGCGGCAAGCGCGGCGAGACTTGGAACGCCGAGGCGCTGGCGGCGCGCGAACACATGGAGGCCCGCAAAGGTTCGCTTGCCCCGGTTTCCGTCAAGGGCCGCCGCAAGGATCGCAGCACTGTCGGTGCGCTCCTGTCCCGCGATGGCGACTGCTGTTTCTTCTGCGGCGCGCCGCTCGATGGTGACGTGACGGTCGAGCACCTTGTCGCGATTGCCCACGGTGGCCCGAACCACATCAGCAATCTCTATCTCGCCCACGCGCAATGCAATCAGGCTGCCGGTCACATGAGTGCGCCGGAGAAGGTCGGGATGGCTGTGCGCCTGCGTCTGCAAGGATTGCCATCATGACCTACCACTCCGGCAAGCCCAGCATGCCCAGCGCGCGTTCGTTCCAAGTCCACGGCAAGATCCGCCCGCTGCTTGAGGACGACGCTCTGTGGGGTCCTATCGATCGCGGCCTGGTGTGGCTCGCCATCGTCTTCTGCGGCCCGGTCTTTGCGGCTGTCGCTGCTGTTCTGATTTTTGGAGGTTGATGTGAGCCATTTCACTGTCGCGGTTTTTACCGCTGAGAAGCCGTCTGATGAGCAGCTTACTGCAATTCTCCAGCCTTGGCACGAATATGAGTGCACCGGCATCGATGATGAATATGTCGTTGATGTCGATGTCACCGACGAAATGCGGGCCGACTTCGAAAAGTACGCCGATGAAGGACAGACTTTCGAGGATTTCGTGCCTGACTGGTCGAGCGCAGAGGTGCTCGAAGATGGCCGCTGCATCCGGCGTACCAATCCGAACAAGAAGTGGGACTGGTGGACGGTAGGCGGGCGCTGGACTGGCCTTCTGACGCTCAAGCAGGGCGCCACCGGAGACCTCGGTCATAGGGCTTGGTGCGCCTCTGCGGCAGAGGCAGGAACAGCCGATCGGGCCCGCGTCTCCGATGTCGATCTGGAAGCTATGGCAAACGCTGGCCATCCGCTGAGAACCTTCGCGGTCGTCAAGGATGGGCAGTGGTTCCAGAAGGGCCGCATGGGATGGTGGGCCTGCGTATCGGACGCGATGTCCGAGGACGAATGGACCAGCGAGTTCGACAAGCTGCTTTCTGCCAGCAGCGACCAGTTCATCACCATTGTGGACTGCCACATATGACCCGCCACCCCGCCCTCTACGGTCTTCACGCCGCCATTATCGCCACCGTGTTCGTGATGGGCGCGGCGGCTTGGTGGCAGGTATATCAAGGGAATTCGATGTGAGCGATTTGCTTGAACTGGCCGCGCGCTGTGAGGCTGCGACCCGCTTGGGGGAGGCCTCGGCCATCCTTGCGGCTCATGACGCCATGTTTCCCGAGCCGCCTAGCAATTATCAACCACGAGCCACTCCCTCGTTTTCGGTGGAATGGTCTGAATGGTCGAAGCGAATGTGCGCCGTCAGAAACTTCGTTCAGGTTGGCGCACATATCGACGCCGCGATGATGCTGGTACCGGATGGCTGGCGGTCGTATTCAACAGACATGAGCATTCAGGGCCGAACAAGGTGGATGCTTGTTGGCCCCAAGACCAAATGGATCGAGGGGCTGGATGGTCTGCTAGAGGCCGGCGACGATTGGTACCAGCAAGCCGTCGCCGCAACTCCACCTCTCGCTCTCACCGCCGCTTGCCTCAGGGCACGCAACACTCTCCCCACCGCCGCACCCGCTGGTTCCTCCTCCAGCCCGGCGTCCCTCCATTCCCTCGGCACGGGTGCTGCCGAGGCAACGGGAGGGGGGAAGTGAGCATCAACCCCGATCAGGACGCGATCTTTCGCGCAAAGCATGTCGGCGGGTCCGAGGTGTCGGCGCTGTTCGGCTGCAATCCGTGGCTCGCCGAGTTCGAATTGTGGCACCGGAAACGCGGCACCATCGCAACGCCGGAATTCAACGCGATCAAGCCCGATGGCACGCCGGAGAACGAGCGCGTGTTCTGGGGCGTGAAGCTGGAGGCCGCGATCATTGAGGCCGCCATGGAGCGCTATGGCTACATCGATCGCGAAGACACCGGGCCGCTGAGCAACGGCGAGGGCTTGGGCGGACACCCCGACCGGCCTGTCACCTGCCCCCAGCGCGGCCCGATCATCCTCGAAACCAAGATGGTCGATTGGCTGGAGTTCAAGAAGTGGGGCGACGAACCGCCGCTCAACTATTTGCTCCAGGGCAACACTTACGCCGGGCTCGATTACGTCAACGGCTTCGACATGCTGGTTCTCGTCGGCGGCAACAAGCTGGAGCGTATCCAGTACGAATTCCGGCCGAAGCTGTTTGCAGAGGCTGAACGGCGAGTGAAGGCATTCTGGCAGTCGGTCCATGAGAACCGACCTCCGAAGCCCGACTATTCTCGCGACGTGGGCGCGCTCAAGGAAGTCTACGCGGATCAGGACGACGAGACGCTGGACCTTGCCGGGGACAACCGCGCCGCCATCGCTGCCGCTGAATACCTCGCTGCTGCCGAGGAAGTGAAGCTGGCGCAGGGCCGGAAGGATGCCGCCCAGGCCGAGCTTATCGACAAGCTCAAGACCGCTTCTGTCGGCTTCGCGGACGGCTTCACCATCCGATCCACGCTCGTCAAGGCCATCGCCGATCGCGAGGCCAAAGAGGGCGAAATCATCAAAGGGCGCAAGGCTTACCGGCGCCTGACCATCAAGGAATTGGAGAACTGATATGGCATCTCTGCCCGCAAACCAGACCGACACCCGTGACCCCATCCGCAACGCCATCACTGCGATGGCCCCCGAGTTCAAGGCCGCGCTTCCGGCGCATGTGACGCCCGAGAAGTTCGTGCGCGTCACCATGACCGCCATCAACAGCAACCCCGACTTGCGCCAGGCCGATCGCGCCTCGCTGTTCGGATCGGTCACGAAGCTGGCGCAGGATGGCTTACTCCCCGATGGCCGCGAATCCGCGCTCGTCATCTTCAACACGAAGGACCGGGCAAGCGGTGGCTGGGTCAAGAAGGTGCAGGCGATGCCGATGGTGGCCGGCCTGCTCAAGATGATGCGGCAGTCGGGTGAGGTGGCTTGGGTGGATGCGCAGATCGTGCGCGCCAACGACAAGTTCCAGTACCGCCCGGGCATCGACGAAATGCCGATTTTCGAGCCCAACTGGTTCGGCGATCGCGGCGACGTGATTGGTGCCTATGCCATCGCCAAGCTCAAGGGCGGCGAGATCGTGCCGCCCGAGATCATGAACCGCGCGCAGATCGACGAGGTGCGGAACGTCAGCCGGTCCAAGGATCGCGGCCCGTGGGTGGACTGGTACGACCAGATGGCCCTCAAGACCGTCCTGCGTCGCTACCTCAAGCGCCTGCCGACGAGCACCGACCTTATCGACCGGATCGAGCGCGACGAGACGATGCAGGCCGACTTCACCCCGCGCGTCGTCGATGGCGGGACCGTGCGTGGCGAACCGGAGCACGTTGCGCCCGTCAGCCGTCTGGAGGCGCTGGAGCATCGCATTGAAGCCGAGGAAATCCCGGTCAACGACGGCACCCTCGCGGATGATAACCCCACCGCGCGCGAAGGCCGAGGCGACGAGGATATGGGTGAGCATTCCCCGGCATGGGAAGCGCCCCTGGCTGCCCTGCGCGTCCGTCTCGAAAGCGTCAGCAACGCCAAGGCGCTCGACAAGGTGGAACAGGATTGGGTGAACCTGACCCGCGCTGCCGTCGATGACGAGGACGTGGTTCGCACGTTCGAGGGCGAGATCGCTGCGCGCCGCCGGGAGATTGGCCAGTGACCCACCGCATTGAAACCGCAGCCTCGGGGGAGGGTGCGTAAGTGCCCCGCATCAAGCTGGAGATCACACGCAAACCGCCGCCTCCACCGCTGCCATCATTCGTGTGCGTCATCTGCGAAACCGAAATCGAAAGGGACAGTTGGAACCCTAATTTCCAGCGCGAACCCATCTGCTTCGCGTGCACGATGGACACGCCGACGCGACCGAAACTGGCTGGGTCGACCGTGGAGCAATGGTCGAACTTCCACCGTGCCCATGCGCTGCTTTGCGCCATCGATATGGAGATTGCCCGTGCAAGACGGCATCACTGACACCGCCGAACGCTATAGCCTCGACATGATCGTCAAAGGCATTGCTGACGACCTTGTAGCGCTGCGGGCTGGTAGCATCAGCATCAAGGATGCGCAGGCTCGGGCGCTGCTCGCCAAGCAATACATGAACGGGGTTCGCCTTGTCATGAACGCGAGGCAGAGCCTGGAGGCTTCGGCTCGTCCCGCTGGACGCATTGCGAAGGGCGAAGGCGCATGACCCCGCCCCACACCCCCGCCGCCGAGGGCAAAGACCTGATCGAGATCATCGTCAGCAACCTCCCGCGCATGACCAGCCTGCCGATCGAGCCTGAGACGGAGTTGAGGGCGCTTGGCATGGACTGTGTCAGTCTCATGGGGGTCGCGATCGACATCGAGGATCGCACCGGGCGCCGCGTGACGGATGCCGAGATCGAGACGTGGGCCACCGTTGGGGATGTGGCGCGGGTTTTGGGGGAGGGGTGATGGCCAAGCTGCAACTTCTCGACCTTTTTAGCGGCATCGGCGGGTTCAGCCTCGGGCTTGAGCGCGCTGGCCTGGCTGAAACTGTGGCCTTCTGTGAGTTCGACAAGGAGGCGCAAAACACTCTGCGCGCCCGTTATCCAGGCATTCCGATCTATGACGATGTTCGAACACTTACCGCAGACCGACTCCGAGCAGACGGCATTCGACCGGATGCGATCGTTGGAGGATTTCCCTGCCAAGATGTTAGTCTTGCAGGCGGTGGCGTGGGTCTTGCAGGCGCACGAAGCGGGCTCTGGTCCCAGTTCTCCCGACTGGTTGGCGAGCTTCGACCCAAACTCGTCGGAGTGGAAAACGTCTCAGCTCTCCTTGGACGGGGAATTGGAACGGTTCTCGGAGACTTGGCCGCGCTCGGGTATGATGCTGAATGGCACTGCATACCGGCTTCCTACGCTGGTGCACGACAAATTCGCGACCGAGTGTGGATTGTGGCCTACCCCCAATGCGACAGCGTTCAAGGGCGGAAGACAGTCACCGCGGCGTGGTGTGAGCAATCCCGAGCGCAACAACTGGCAGGACTGGTGCAGCCTTGTACTTGGCCAACGGTATCCGGTGCCCGAGACCGCGGAACAGGTCATGGGGTTCCCAGAGGGGTACACCGAAACAAGCAACTCGGAAACGCCGTAGTGCCGCAGGTCGTCGAACTTCTGGGGAATGCCATCAAGGAGGCCCGCGCAGCATGACCCGCATCGAACAGATCGGCGAGGCGAAACCGCTATGACACATGAACGTCGCGGCAAATCCGACGAGTGGTATACCCCGCGCTATGTGTTCGACGCGCTGGGCTGCACCTTCGACATGGACGTTGCCCACCCGCGCGACCACTCGCATACCAGCGTTCCGGCTCGCCGCTTCCTCTACGAACGCGGCCTGGAAACCGACTGGTCCGGCTTAGTATGGATGAACCCGCCCTTCGGAAACGGTGACCGGGCGAAACTGCTTTGGATGGAGCGCTTTTTTGAACACGGCGATGGCGTGGCTCTCACGCCAGACCGGACATCGGCGGGCTGGTTTCAGAAATGCTGGGGCCGCGCTGATGCGATGCTGTTCGTGGCGCCGAAGATCAAGTTCGTCGCGCCTGATGGTTCTCTTGGTGAGCAGCCGGGTAACGGCACGGTTCTTTGGGCATCCGGGCCGCGCGGCGTTGCGGCGCTGATGAACGCTCACCGCAACGGCCTGGGGCAGATCGCGCGACCCTATCGAGAGGAAGCGGCATGACCGGCGATTACCCCGCAGAGCAGGGAGAGGGGATGTGAAGGAAGTGCCGCTCCGGGTCAGAACCAAGGAGGCCGCGCACATCACCGGCCTTGACCCCCGAACCCTGCAGGAGAAAGCTGCTGCAGGCATGATACCGGGCGCTCGAAAGGTCTTCGGCCGCTGGACCTATGACCCCGTACTACTCGCGAAATTAGGATATGCACCGTGCCCGTCGAAAAACTCCCGAAAGGCATCTACCGGCGCGGAGACATTCTCTGGGCGCGTTTCAAGGTCAAAGGTGTCGAATATCGGGAAAGCCTACGAACTCGTTCTGTCGCAGTCGCGGAGAAGCGCTTGAAGGCCATGCGCCTTGAGATCGAGAACCGCGTCTATTACGGCGCGGCGGAAGCGGTCTTGTGGGAGCAGGCGGTCATCGCCTGGGATGCGTGGATCAAGCGACAGGGCAAGCGCGAAGGCACCGTCACGCGCTACCTCGTCAGCCTCGGGCAGTTGCGTCCGTGGCTCGACGGCAAGGACATTCAGCGCATCGATACCGACATGATCCGCCAGATCATCCGCGACCGTGCCCGGCTTGGCGTAACCAATGCGACCATTCGCCGCGACCTCACAGCCATGTCCAGCGTGCTCGATAGCGCGATTGATGAAGGCTGGATCGAGGAAAACCCGGCGCACAGCTACGACCGGCGCCGCCTCAAGGAACAGCGCGACCCGATCGAGCTACCGGATCACACCAGCATCGCCGCCGTGCTCGATGTTGGCTCAAGGTTCGTTGACCTGGCCGAGTTCGCGCGGGAGACTGGTATGCGGCAGGAGGAGATAGCCTCGCTCACGCATGACCAGATCGATCGCGTTCGCATGTCCGCCAGTCTGATTCGCACCAAGGGGCGCCGGGCGCGCGAGGTGCCGTTGACGCACCGGGCGTTCGAGATCATGGACCGTCAGCCGCAGTATCTTCGCAGCCCTTACGTCTTCTGGCGCGGGGCCGGAGAGCGCTTCAAGAACGTCGATGCTCAATTCTACGCAACGGTACGCAGAGTGGCACACAAAAGGGCACAACTCGAACTGCCGTTTCGCATCTTCCGGTTCCACGATCTGCGACACCTGTTTGCGGTGGAAAGCCTTAGAAAACAGCGGTGCAGCATCTATGAACTGCAGCAGATCATGGGGCACGCTTCGATTAAGACGACGGAGCTATACCTTGACCACCTGACACCCGACGAAAAGCAGGCTGCGATTCATGGGGTGGCACGAAACTCGGCACGCAACCAGAGGTTTGCGAATGGCGAAGGGGCAGAAAATGTTTGATTTCCGCGCTGTTGCGGCGAAACTGGCAAAATGGGTTGGCGAATTAGCAAACCGCTGGTTTCAGCCACTCACCCACGTCTCCGAGTGCGGCTTGGAGCGGTGCCTATAACGGGAGCATTCGGGGGCGGCAAGGGGGCAAGCGTGCAAGAATGCAGATTTATTCAGCACTCGCTTTGGCGCATGTTTCAAGTTCCATCCGCCGCAAAACCGACTCGGGTCGTCGCCCGTTCATTGCTAGGTCATGCGCGGTGGATTCTTGTGGGATGACACCAGTTTTGACCGTGCATGGGGCGCGGGGGACGTGGAAGCGCCAGCATCGGCGTGGAGAACGCAAGGTAATCACGCCATGAAGGGTCATTCTATGCAGGATCGCACGCACACTACCCGGGGCGCGCGTCGCAGGTCGGTCATCGGGTTGGCGGCGGCGTTTATGGCGCTCGCCATGCCTGTTGCGCCGGCCTTAGCGCAAGTCACCACCATCGATCCCGACGCTGCGATCGATGGCGACCTCAACCGGGGAACGACTTATTCGCCGGTGCCGCCCGCAACCGATCCGGGTAACGGCACGCCTGTCGAAGGGCCTCCCGCCACCGACTGGAATGGCGGGCAGCCCGCCTATCCTGCTCCCACGCCCGCGCCGACCTATCCCGCCGCACCGGGCGTCGCGACGCAGGACAATGGTTCGACCTACCGCGAGGACGACCTGATCGGCGCAGCCGAAGGTGTATTCGGCAAAGGCGCCAAGGGCCTCGCGGACATCATCAAGGACCTGCTCGCCAAGCAGGGCGAGCCCAACGCATATATCATCGGGCGCGAGGCAGGCGGCGCCCTTGCCGTGGGCCTGCGCTACGGTTCGGGCACGCTCCATCACAAGGTGGAAGGCGAGCGCCCGGTCTACTGGACCGGGCCGTCGATCGGCTTCGACGCCGGCGCGAATGCCGGCAATGCTTTCGTGCTGGTCTACAACCTCTACGACAGCCAGGACCTGTTCCATCGGTTCGGCGCGGGCGAAGGCCAGGCATATCTCGTGGGCGGCTTTACCGTCAGCTACCTGCGCCGCGGAAACACCGTGCTGATTCCCGTACGCGCGGGCGCTGGGCTGCGTCTGGGGGCCAACATCGGCTACATGAAGTTCTCCGAAAAGCAGAGCTGGCTGCCTTTCTGACGCAACGATATTGCGCATCGACGCAGCCGTCCAACTAGGTGGTTGCGTCAAGCGGCGGGCGGGGTTAAGGGCCGCCCGCCATGCTCAACGATCTCAAGCAACAGCCCGCTGACGCGCTCCTTGCGCTGATCAAGCTCCACAACAACGATCCGCGTGCGGACAAGATCGACCTCGGTGTCGGCGTCTACAAGACCGCCGACGGCGACACGCCGGTCTTCGCCGCGATCAAGGCGGCCGAGCAGAAGCTGGTCGAGGAGCAGGACTCCAAGGCCTACCTCGGCCCCGAGGGCGACATGGGCTTCGTCGAGAAGCTGATGCCCTACGTGTTCGGCAAGGCCAACCCGACCATGGGCGGCCGGATCGAGGGCATGCAGACACCCGGCGGCACCGGTTCGCTGCGCCTCGCGCTTGCGATGGTGAAGCGTGCGGGCTACAAGCGCGTCATAGTCGGCAAGCCCAGCTGGCCGAACCACAATCAGATCTGCGCCGATCTCGGCCTCGAAGTCCTCGAGTTCAACCACGCGACCGGCGCCGGCGCCGACATGGACGCCCTGCGCGGCGCGATCGCCACGGCGCAGGAAGGCGATGCCATCCTGTTGCACGGCTGCTGCCACAACCCGACCGGCATCGACTACACCAATGCCGAATGGGACGAGATCGCCGGACTGCTGGCCGCTTCGACCATTCTTCCGGTACTCGACCTTGCCTACCAGGGCCTCGGCCAGGGCATGGAAGAAGATGCCTACGGCCTGCGCCGCGTTCTGGCATCGGTTCCGGAAGCACTCATTTGCTATTCGTGCGACAAGAACTTCGGTCTCTATCGTGACCGCGTCGGGGCGCTCTACGCAATGGTCGCCGATCCGGCCGATCTTGCCAAGGTCATGTCGAACGGCCACTCGCTGGCCCGTGCCAACTGGTCGCAGCCGCCAGATCACGGCGGCGCGGCGGTTCGCGTGATCCTCGAGGACGAGGCCCTGACCGCGCAGTGGCTGGCCGAGCTCGACGAGATGCGTGAACGCATGCGCGGCGTGCGCGCCAAGCTGCAGGCGGCCGGCAAGACCGGCGGCGTCGATCTGACTCCGGTGGGTTCGCAGAACGGCCTGTTCTCGATCATCCCCTTCACTCCGGAGCAGGTGCAGGCGATGCGTTCGGAATACGGCATCTACTTCGCCGCTTCGGGCCGCATCAACGTCGCGGGCCTGACCGACGGCAACATCGACCAGTTCATCGCTGCCGTCGCGGCCGTGACGGCCTGATCATGAACCGTCAGCCGGTTCTCGAAGGGGACCGGCTGACGCTCAGGCCCCTGCTCGAGGCGGATTGGGATGCGCTGTTCGCAGTCGCGTCCGATCCCGACATCTGGGCCGTGCATCCCTCGCACGATCGCTGGAAGGAGCCGGTGTTCCGCGCCTTCTTCGACGAGGCGTTGGCGGGTGGCGGCGCCCTTGCGATCCTCGATCGGGAGAACGGCGCAATCGTCGGCTCCTCCCGCTACGGAGCGCCCGAAGTCGAGCAACCCGGCGAAATCGAGATCGGCTGGACGTTCCTGGCACGCCGCTACTGGGGCGGCGGGTACAACGCCGAATTCAAGCGCATGATGCTTGCGCACGCACTCCAGCATTTCGAGCGTGTCATCTTCCAGGTGGGCGCGGACAACGTCATCTCGCGTAAGGCGATGGCGAATATCGGCGGCCGTCTGGTCGAGGGCCGTTCGCGCAGCTACGAGCGCTGCGGCATGATGGTCGAGCACGTCATCTTCGAAATCACGCGCGAGAGTTTCACGGCAGGCCCGCTGGCCTGACCGGGTATCGTCCGCCTGTCGATCAACCGCCCAGGCGGTGATGGACGGCGCGGGCAGATAGGGGCCTCGTCACGTCTTTCCTGACCGACGTTACGTGGAGCCTGCATGACAATCGATCGACCCATCGGGATCGCCCTCGTCGGCTGCGGCCGGATTGCCCCGCTGCATCTCAAGGCGATCGCCCGCAGTCCGGAGCATGCCCGACTGGTCGCCGTGGTCGATCCCGATCCCGCCCGCGCCGCCGAGTTCGCGCAAGAGTATGGCGCCGAACACGCCTGCACTTCGCTGGAAGAGGCGCTGGCGCTGGATGCTGTCGAAGCAGTGGTGCTGTGCACGCCTAACGCATTGCACGCGGATCAGGTGGAGCAGGTGCTGCGCGCCGGGCGCAACGTGCTGGTCGAGAAGCCGTTCTCCGAAACCGTCGCCGATGCCGAGCGGATCGCTGCACTGGCGGACGAAACCGGGCTGGTCCTTGCTGCCGGGCACACCTTTCGCCATGTCGAGGCGGTGCGTACGCTGCAGGACCGCCGCGCCGGGTTCGGCCGTCTGCGGGCGGTCAGCATCTCGATGTGCGTGTTCTGGGACGGCCCGCAGGCACCCTGGTGGGCGACCCGCACGCGCGAGGAAGGACTGGTCCTTACCCTGTTCGCCCCGCACGCGATCGATTTCCTGCAACTCGTCGTCGGCGAGATCGATCCGCTGCGCATCCATGTCGAGGCGGCGCGCTTCCAGCCCGACTGGGCGGCAGAGGACGAGGCGATGATCCTGCTGCGCTATCCTGACGACGTGCTCGCCTCTATCCACGTTTCGTACAACCAGAAGCGCACGATGAACCGCAAGGTCGCGCACTTCGAGAACGCCACCGTGCGCGTCGAGAACGGCGATGAACTCTGGATCGACGACGAGCCCGTCGTCATGCCCGAGCGGGCACCGGTGGATGACGATGCGCTCTTCAACGACGGGATCACGCACTATTTCGCGACGCAGGTTCGCGAGTTCGCTCTGGCGGTGAGGGGGCTGCCGAACCGCAGCGTGCTGCACCCCTCCGCCCTGCGCCAGACCCGCCTCAATCGCGCGATCGTGGCAGCGGCGCAACACGATAGCTACTGACACGCCATTCGTCATCCGCGCGAAGGCGGGGATGACGATGATACCGGTGAAGTCGATCAGGTCCTAGGCTGCGTGGACCAATTCGGACCTCCGGCAAGCGCCCCATTCCGGACATGTTGCGTTGAGGCGATCCGCATGGCACGCTTGCGTTATGACGGATATTTCGGCGACAGGCGTGTTCGTATGTCTTGCGGCTTCAACGCTGTTTGCAAGGTTCTTGCCACGTGGCTCCTTGGCACAGCGCATGGTGCCGTTGATGCTTATTGCCCCTGCCGGTTTTTTTGCTTTTCGTAGTATCGAGATGTCAATTCCGTCGTCATGGAACACGGCGGCAATGGCTCTCGCTCTTCTGACAATTGGTATCGACGGATTTCTCAAGCTCAGAGGTTCGGATCGGGGCTTCGAGCGCACTAACTCCGCTCGCTAACGCCGCAGCCAGATCGGCAGGTAACCACCCACCTCAGCCGTTCGATTTGTCCACGTGTCCTGCAGCGGTCACGGCGTTTACCGCATTCTTCCGGACCATGGAACGCCATGTGATTGCAAAATACTCTAACGCGCCAGCGCTGCGCCTCCGCGTGCGGGGACGCAGCGCCAGATGATCAGCGCGGCAATGCACATCAGCGCGGCCGGGACGATTCCGAAGGCGTAGCGGATCGCGTCGATGGCCTCGGCGCTCTGGGCGATGCCGCGCTTGGCGGCGGCTGAATCGAAGCCGCCGATCGCCAGGATCGAACTCGCGATCAGCGTGCCGCCAAGCGCGATTCCGGCCTTCTCGATGATCGACCAGATCGCGGCGAATGAGCCGGCGGTATCGCGCCCGGTCTCTTCTCTCGCCTGCGCCATGGCGTCGGTGAGGAGCGAGAGCGCGATCAAGCCCCAGCCCGAGTTGAACAGCCCGACGCAGCCCGAGCACACATAGGTCACCCAGATCGGCCCGGCGCCGGCATTGGACCAGACGATCAGCGTGATCACATGGCCGAGCGCGCCGACGAGATACGCGTTGCGCTTGCCCAGCACTTTCGCCGCCGCCACCCAGAGCGGCGAGACGGCCATGACGACGCAGCCCGCAATGGCGACGAGGATGCCGAGCTGCACCAACGCGTCGGTCCGCCCCATGTTGTAGGTGATGAAGAACGCCATCGCCGCCGAGCAGGTGCCTGCCGCCACCGTCATGGCGGCGGCGGAAAGGCACAGGACGCGGAACGGGCGGAAGGTCAGCGTGGCCAGCAGGCCGCGCAGAGACAGGTCGCGCTCGAGAGGCGTGACGACCTGCACCTTGCGCACCGCGTTCCAGGCGGTGACGAGGCTGATCGCGGTGATCCCGCCCAGCAGCGCCGCGCCGGTGACGTAGGCCCCGCGATCGGCCCCGAGTTCGTGGATCAGCCATGGCACCAGCGCCGAGCCGAGCAGCAGTCCCGCGCCGGTCCAGGCGTGCTTCCATGCCATCAGCACCGTACGCTCCTGCGGATCGCTGCTGATTTCCGAGAAATGCGCGAGGAACGGCACCGAGAAGCTGGCGAAGGTCACCATGTAGAAGCTGAAGGCGACGACGACGTAGCCGACTTGCGTGCTCATCCCGGCGTTGGGCACGAAGAACGTGGCGATCATCGCGAAGGGGGCCAGCCCCGCGCCGACCAGCAGCCAGTTTCGCCGCGCGAAGCGATGGAGGTTGCGGTCGGAAACGACGCCGACGGTGAAGTCGCTGAGCGCGCCGACTATGACCTTGGGCACGAAGATCGCCGCGCCCGCGATCGCCGGCGGAATGCCGACGATGCTGGTCAGGTAGTAAAGCAGGAGGATCATCGGCGCGTCGCGGAACAACTGGTTCCCGACGTTGCCAAAGCTGTAGAGCGCCTTGGTCCGGGTCCGAAGCAAGCCGCCTTGCGGCGCGGCTCCATGCATGCCGTAGTCTCCAAATGATGCCGTAGCCGCCAGCCTAGGGGCAGGGCGCCGGATCATCGGGAGAAACCCGCAGAGTCACCGACACGCGGTGACTCTGCCGTGCCTTTCAGGCCGATCAGCTCCGCAGCGACTGCATGCGCTGGAGATAGCGGGCCAGCACGTCGATCTCCAGATTGACGCCGTCGCCTGCGCGCATCGCGCCTATGGTGGTCACTTCCGCCGTGTGGGGGATGATGTTCAGGGCGAAGTGGCAGGTGCCGTCCGGCTCGTCGCTCACTTCGTTGACGGTGAGGGAGATGCCATCGACGGTGATCGAACCCTTGGGGGCGAGGTAAGGGGCCAGTTCCCTGGGCGCGGCGATGACGAAGCGGCGCGAATCGCCGATCGGCTCGATGCTGACCACGGTGCCGACGCCGTCGACGTGGCCGGTGACGATGTGACCGCCCAGTTCGTCACCCAGCTTCAGTGCCGGCTCGAGGTTCAGGTGGCGGCCTTCCTGCCAGCGGTCGGAGACGGTGCGGGCCACGGATTCGGCCGAAATATCCACCGCGAACCAGGCGTCGCCGGCTACGCCGCCCTTGTCCACCACGGTCAGGCATACGCCCGAGCAGGCGATCGAGGCGCCCATCGCGATGCCCGCGGGATCAAAGGGGCAGGCGATGACGGCGCGCAGGTCGCCGGTCTTGCGGGCTTCGCGGATGGTGCCGACGGCAGTGACGATTCCGGTGAACATGAGCTAGCCTTCGTGAGAATTTCGCGCGTCGTAGACTTCGAGCGTGTCGCTGCCAAGCTGTCGCCGCTCGATCATCCGCCAGCGGCCATGGGCCTGCGCCAGCGAGGCCAGGCCGAAGTCGGCGAGGCCCGGCCTACCGCCGAGCAGCACAGGGGCGCGGTAGATCAGCAGCCTGTCGACCAGCCCCGCCGCGAGGAAAGCCGTCGCGGTATGAGCGCCGCCCTCGACGAAGAGGTGCAGGACGCCCTCCATCCCGGCGATGGCCTCGGGTGAGGGCAGCGTATGCCAGCCTTCGGGCGCAGTCCCGCGTGTCAGCACCCAGCGTTGCGGGCTGCGGTCCTCCAATCCCGGCAGGCGCACGTCGAGGCGGGGGGTGTCGGCCCGCAATGTGCCGCCGCCGACGAGAATCGCATCGGCGCGGGCGCGCATGGCGTGGGTGTGGGCGCGGGCTTCGGCGCCGGTGATCCACTGGCTTTCGCCGCTCGCCAGCGCGATGCAGCCGTCGAGCGACAGGGCGAGCTTGAGCGTTACTTCGGGGCGACCGAGGCGCTTGGTGGTGAGATAGCCGGAAAGGCTGTGCTCGCAGGCCGTCGAAGGCAGGTATTCGGCCGCGATTCCGGCGGCGCGGATGCGGGCGATCCCGGCGCCTGAGGTGCGCGGGTCGGGGTCCATGCAGCCGATCACCACGCGGGCGAGGCCGGACTGCGAGACGAGGTCGGCGCAAGCCGGGCCGCGCTCCGACTTGTGGGCGCAGGGTTCGAGGGTGACGTAGATGGTGCCCCCGTGCGCGGCCTCTCCGGCGACGGCGAGCGCCATCGCTTCGGCATGAGGGCGGCCGCCGGCTTGCGTCCAGCCGCGCGCAATCACGCGGCCGGCCTTCACGATGATCGCGCCGACGCCCGGATTCGGCCTGCTGAGCGGACGGGCGCGCGCGGCGAGGGCCGCGGCGGCGGCGAGCCAGCGCGCGTCTTCGCTCCCCCCCCTGTCGTTCACTGCTGGGCGGCGTCCGGTGCTAGCTTGGGGTTGGCGATGCCGCCTGCCTTCAGATTCTGTTCGACGCGTTCGCGATCGGCCTTTGCCTTGGCGGCTTCCTCGGCCTCGGCTTCGCGGGCGATCTTGTCGACGTCCATGCCGGAATAGCGGCCGATCGCCTTGTAGAGATCGCGTACGTCCTTGTCGCGGCGCGCTATTTCGCGGGCGTAGGCTTCCTTGGCCTTCTGGTTGGCGAGGTTCTCCGCCTCGATCTCGGCGTCGGTGCGGTGTTCCTTGAGGACGGAGATCCAGGTCACCTTCGGCGGCGGGTGCGGGGCGCTGCCTTCCTGCGTAAACATCAGATAAAACACGCCAAAAGTGCAGGCGGCCGACACCGCCGCGATGCGCCAGCGGTTGTGTCCGGCCTGCTTCCAGACCAGCTTGAAATCCGCGACCATCCCGGTCGGGTTTGCGTCTTTCCAGATTCCACTGCGCTTCAACATGGCACCCATGTAGGCCCTAACGGCACCCAACGCTACCCAAACGGCACATAGAGCGACCGGCCATGCGCCTTCAGCCATCGATTGGCCTCATGAATCGACCCCTCGAAGATCGTCTTGAGGACATGATGGAACGCGGGCGAGTGATCGAAGTGGACGAGGTGGGCAACCTCGTGTGCGACCACCGAGCGGCGCACCGGATCGGGCGCCATGATCAGCCGCCAGTTGATCCGGATCGTCCCGTCATGCGCGCAGGAACCCCAGCGCCGCTGCGCGCTCGACAGGCCGAGGGCGGGGCAGGGCTGGGCGGCGCGCTCGCAATATTCGGCGAGGTCGGCGGCG